>JBKJRA010000332.1:0-9097 GCA_046594975.1 Pyrinomonadaceae bacterium
CTTTGCTGCGTCTCGCCAAAAAGCACGGTCTTACAAAAGTTTATATCCACTGTATATTAGACGGGCTAGATGTCGAGCCGCGAACCGCAGACATCTATGTCGAGGCGCTTGAGATCAAGCTTGCCGACATCGGTATCGGTCACATAGCGTCGTTGTGCGGACGCTTTTTTGCGATGGACAGCGGCGAGAAATGGGAGCGGACGGCGCGAGCATTTACGATGCTCGTCCACGCCGAAGGCGAACGCACACGCGACGCAGTTTCGGCAGTTCGTAACTCGTTTTTACGCGGCATCTCGGACGAATTCATCTCGCCGATCGTGCTTGAAAGCTCGCTGGACGTCCCCGTAGCGACGGTCAAAAATAACGATCTCGTTGTATTTTTTAATCATCGCGCCGACACGATGCGGCAGCTTGTTCGTTCACTTTGCGTACCCGATGAAACGATCTCGGTAAAGCCGATCGTAGATACTGTCTGCCTAACGGAATATGATCGAGATTTTAATTTGCCGTCAGCCTTTAGACAAATTCCGGAAAAAGGAACGCTGACCGATGTTTTGTCGGCCCGCGAAATACCTAATTTCAAGATCACGGAAACCGCACGATTTCAGCATCTTACACATTTTTTCGACGGCGGAGCCGACTCGCAGCAGCTTTTCGAAGAGCAGATATTGGTTCCCGGAGCAAAACCCGGAGCAGCCGTTCACCACCCAGAATCACAGAGCTTTAAGATTACCGACAAACTGCTTCGGAGTCTCGAAACGTCGCCCAATGGTGTCTTTGTCGCCAATATTCCGGCAGCGGATATGATGGCAGCCACAGGCGATGTAGGTAAAACGGTCGCTGCTATCCAGTATATCGACACCTGTATCGAAGGCATCTGCGACACGATGAAGCAAGCAGGCGGCATCGTGATCATCACATCCACACATGGCAATTGCGAAGAAATGATCCGTTCGGATAGTGGTGAAACGAGTCTGAGATCCACGTCTAATCCGGTGCCTTTCCACTATCTCGACGACCGCTCTAATGGCACACGGCTACGTGACGACGGTGTTTTGGCTGATATTGGCCCTACAATTCTCGGCATTCTTGGCATCGAAAAACCGGTTGAGATGACCGGCAGTGATCTGAGGATAAATTAATACACGCTTGGCTTACGAACTGCCTGAATTCAAAAATATCCTCGTCATCCATTTCGGCCAGCTCGGAGATGTAGTTCTCGGCGTGCCTGCTCTACGTGCGATCAGAGAGCGTTTTCCGGCGGCAAAGATAACGGTCGCATCAGGCAAGTCCACTGCGGAAATTATACGGTTGGCAAATGTAGCCGACGAACAGATAATTGTAGATCGTGTAAAATTGCGTGACGGAAACAAACTTAGCTCGATCACAGAGATTGGCCGGATCGTGAAAGACGTTCGCCGGAGAAAGTTTGATTTTGTCATCGATCTCAATAGCCTGTACGAGACCAATGCTCTGGGTTATTTGTCGGGTGCGAAATATCGGCTATATGCGGATCGTGAGAACCGCTCGCTCGATTTTCTTGCGAGATTTCCGTACAAACCTCCTGTCGAAGACAGGTCGATGCACGTCGCCAGCCGATACATGGACGTGCTCAGGCCGCTCGGCATTATCGATGATTCACTTGTGCTCGAACTTCAACCTGATGCCGGAGATCTTGATGAAATAGGCAAAATATTTAACGAACACAAGATCGTGGATGAGCGTCTGGTCGGTATATTTGTAGGTGCCGGACATCCTAGCCGCCGCTGGCCGCTGGAGAAATACGCGGAATTGACGAGACGGCTTATTAACGATAGCAAGCTGAAAGTTTTAGTATTTCTCGGCCCCGAAGAACGTGATCTGCTGCCGGAGATCCACCGGACATTTCCCGCGGAAGCTATTGTTCTTGACAAACTGCGGCTGCTGCCTCTCTTTGCCGCACTGACATTTCTCGATGTATTTGTCGGTAATGACACTGGGCCGACTCACCTCGCGGCGGCGACAAAGGCCTCGCTTATACTGATCTCACACGCGTCGGCTCCGGACGAATTTACGCCCCTGACCGATCGGCTTACCGTGATCAAAAGTGGACATATCGACGAGATCAGCGTTGACGAGGTTTATCAGGCAGTGACGGATAGCCTAGCAAAATGACATTTCTAGGGCGAAGTGTTAAGTTTTTATATTCCTCAGTTTTTATTGCTCTGGCTGGAAACTATTCATTTTATGGTTGAAGAATTTGCGTTCGATAATGCAGAAGAACGCCGCAAGGTGCGGCAAAATGGCACTGGTTGGATCGAAGTTATCGCTGGTTCGATGTTCTCCGGCAAATCAGAAGAGCTGATCCGCCGTTTGACGCGTGCCCGTATCGCACGTCAAAAGGTGCAGGTGTTCAAACCGGGCATCGATACGCGTTATTCGGACGAAGCGATAGCCTCGCACTCCGGGCAAAAGCACGATTCGATACCTGTCGCTAATACCGGTGAGATGATGTCGCGGATCGATGACGATACGCAGGTCATAGGCATCGACGAAGGGCAGTTCTTTGACATGGCGATCATCGCGGCTGTGAATGAGCTTGCTGAAAACGGCAAGCGTGTTATCATCGCGGGGCTCGATCAGGATTACACAGGCAAGCCGTTTGAGCCGATGCCGCAGCTGCTGTCGATCGCCGAATTTATCACTAAGACACACGCGATCTGCGTCAAGTGCGGTGCAACGGCAAACTACTCGCAGCGGACCGTCGAATCCGAAGCCCGTGTCGAGGTCGGAGCGTCAGACAAATACGAGGCACGCTGCCGCAAATGTTTTGTCCCGCACGCCGACGCGCCAACGCCGGCTTAATAGTCAAGAGTATAGAGAGTCCAAAGACTCCCTACTCCCTAGACTCTCCCGACTATTTAACGGCTTTCATTGAGTAAAGTATCGCAGAGAAATCGTCTTCGTGTTTCGCGAAACTCGACGCTTTGGCCGTCGTCATCACATTTAGCTGCTGCTTTTGGCCGAGATAAGTGCGATAGGCTATCCACTGATGTCTGCGAATGCCGTCCTTTTCCTCGGGTGCCGCCTCCGTAAATTCGACGCCGGTGATGCCGTCGATCTCGACCATCTTGACCGATTCGTATTTACCGTTTTTGAGCTGCTGCATCGCCTGCTCATAGTACGCTTTCTGACTAACATCCATCGGGAAACTGTCAGGCATCACAGAGATATTGACGAGCAGGAAAGCGTTATCCGTTGACTGATAGTTAAACATCTCTTTCTTAACTTCCATCTTTTTCCAGCCGGACGGCAGTTTCCAAGACAATTCCTGATCGTCCCATTTTGTCTCAGTGCCGCCGTCAATGATAGATTGCTGAGCGGAACTTGGCTTAGCCTTGTCGGCGGATGCAGACGATGACGAAGAGTTTGATCTCGAACCGGAATTCGAACTTGCGGTGTTAGAATTACTGCCGCCCGAACCTGTTAGCCCCTTTAGCTTATCCTGCAACCCGCAAAACGACAGTGCGAATAATATTGATCCTACGAGAAATAATGATTTCATTTTATGTCTCCTACTTATTTGATCGTAGTACCCAGGTGAAAACGCCCGCGAGCAAACTCGCTCCGACGATGATCTCCGCCCAGAAAAACCCGAGGAAATCGATCATCACGCCGATCGGCGGGACGTTTGGTTGAGAATTGCGGACTGCGTAAAACGCAAATAGCAACGCCGCCATAAACGAGAACATCGCGATCTCCGCCTTGCGTCCGCGAAAAAGCACGCTGATCATCAAGAACATCACGGCAAGTGACAGAGCCCACATCAGGGCAGTTACGAATATAGAGAAAAACACCGTCACATTCGAACGGTCGATTCCAACGTCGAAAAGCACGTAGTTTTCATCACTGTCTTTCGAATTGGCCGCCTTGATCGTATATCCGGGAAGGGAACCGAACCAATCGACGTTGATCGGGATGTCTTCGAGAGCGTCCTCTTCCTTTTTAGGAGCGGCGGCTTCCGGGTCGCCTTCGTGAGCGGTGGGTTTTGCATCGGGCTTTTTCTCGGCAGGTTTGCCCGGCGTCAGGTACAGTTCGACCTGTGCCTTATGCTCGTCAAACGGATAATCGGCGGCGTTTCCCTCATAGATAGGGATGACGGCTTCGACGGGCGTCATTCGCTTGCCCTTGTTAAAATCTATCTCCTGCTTGCCGTTAGCGCTGTTGACGAAAAACTTGACGTCCTGCGTGAGGGTGCCGTCTTCGCCTTCAAGGCTGCCTTGCGGGACAAACGTGATCCTAGCCGAAGCGTCCCCCTTTATCGGGTCAAACGCCAGCAACTGCACGTTGATATCGACAAAATTTGTCTTCGCCGTGCCCTTGTCCGAAATTACGACGGCTTTCTGCACGCCCTCCGCCTTAAAAACACCGAGCGTTAAATACATCGCGATGCCCACCAAGCCCAATATAACGACCGCAATAATGATCTCTTTCGCCGAGATCTTGTCCGTATCCGACATAGATAGATTTCTCCTCTCTTTAATTTTTATTTAATACAACCGAATGCTGAGATTCTAACCCAAATCATTCAATACAGAAAGGGCAGTCAAAGCTCTATTGCAAGAAACTTCGCTCCAGTACGTTCACTATACATAAGGCGACGCTCTCCCGAGCAAAATCTAAGAGTTTTTTTTAAGGAGTTTTTATTATGAAAACAAAACGGATGGTTGGAATTTTGTCGGCGTTTGTTGCCGTCATCGGATTTGCAGGGGCTGCATCGGCACAGAGCGGAAATTACACGGTCTCCGCGCCGGTTAGTTATAAAAATCTCTCGATATTTCTGATCCACGGCAAGGATCAGAACAACAAAGGCAATATGATGACCCTGCAGGAGGCGATGGAGCGAAAGCTGTTTCGCGTGTATGAGACCGCGGAGGTCAATGAACTGGAGGTGGAGAATATCTCAAAAGAATTTGACGTGTTTATCCAGTCCGGCGACATCGTCAAAGGCGGTAAGCAGGACCGAATCCTCGCAGTGAGCATCATCATTCCGGCAAGGTCGGGGCGTGTGAAGATCGAGGCTTTTTGTGTCGAATCGGGGCGCTGGGAAAAACGTGGGAGCGAAGATTCAAAACAATTTACAAGCTCGAACGATCGCATCGTAACTAAAGATCTTAAGATCGCGGCAAACGCATCGCGTTCGCAGCAAGAGGTTTGGAGCAAGGTCGGTGAGGCTCAAGCGAGTCTGAGCCGGAATTTGGGCGTAACTGTGAATGGTGATTCGGAATCGAGCCTGCAGCTCAGTCTCGAAAACAAAAAAGTCGTCGCAAACGTCGATGAATATATTAAAAAACTCGCAAATATTATCGACGGCAAATCGGATGTGATCGGCTACGCGGTCGCGGTTAACGGCCAGATCAATAGTGCTGACATCTACGTGTCTAACGCACTCTTCAAAAAGCTGTGGCCAAAGATGCTCAAGGCTTCGGCGACCGAGGCGTTGGCGGCATCGCATGGAGTCAGACTTGCCGATCCGGTCAAGGCTGACGCAGTAAAGGGCTTTCTCGACGAATCCGATAAAGCAAAAGCTACGGACCGTGCCGCAAGCGGTGGTTCCCGTATCGTCAAGCGCGAGAGCAAAGATAACCTGATGATCGAAGCCGTCGATGAAAAATCGAAGACGGTCGTTCATAAGACATATATCAAGATCCAATAAGTTTGACCTGGGGGCGATGTCTCCGGTCGAAACGGCCCTCAAATTTCCGCGTGCGGCATCGTCGCTGTACCCCGCGCGGAAATGCGAGGGCCACTTAGTTATTCCGACGAGGCATCACGTGACGGGCGACCGGCGAGGTTTCGCTGTGCTTCGAAATGTCGAACTATTTCTATGGATGCCTTAAACCCTACGAATGGTTTTAATTCCGCGCCGGTCGCCTTTGCTATGCGTTCGAGCGAGCCAAATTCGCGAAGCAGTTTCATCTTTCGCTTGGGCCCGATATGGGGAATTTCGGACAGCTCCGAAGAAAAATCACGCTTCTCGCGACGTTTGCGGTGAAACTCGATAGCAGTCTTATGCGTCTCCTCGCGGATCTGCAATATCAGTCGAAACGCGAGCGAATTGCGGTCGAAGGGGATCGGCGTATCTTCGCGGCCGTGGACGAGCAGATGAGAGATCTGATTGTGCTGTTTAGGCGGCTTAACGAGTCCCACGAGCATTATTTGTTCCAGATCAAGCGACTGCATTGCGGCCGCTGCGGCAGAAAGCTGGCCCTTGCCGCCGTCGATAAAGATAAGCTCCGGCAGAGGCTTTTGCTCCTCGGTCATTCGGCGGTAGCGGCGAAAGACGGCCTCGTTCATCGACGCAAAATCATTCGCTCCCTCGACCGTTTTGATAATAAATCGCCGGTAATTTGCCCTCGCCGGTTTGCCATTCTCAAACGCAACGATGCCCGCGACATTTTCTGCACCCGAGATATTCGAAATATCGAAGGACTCGATCCGCTCCGGAAAATGCGGCAATTCGAGCAGCTCTTGGAGTTCTTCGAGGACCTTTTGAGAGTCTGGTTTTAGCACGCGGAAGCGCTGTTCGAACGCTATCTTGGCGTTGGTTTCGACGAGTGCTACGAGGTGGCGGTTCTTGCCTCGTTTAGGGTCGAGGATCTTAACCTTACGGCCTCGGCGTTCCGTCAAAAGCTGCTCCAAAATTGAACGATCATCAAAATCCTGTGACACGTGTATCTCAAGCGGAACGTAGTCGGTCGAGTAATATTGCAGCAAAACATCACGCAGAAATTCCTCGGAACGGAAGGTGTCATCGTTCGGCAGGTCTTCCCAGAAAAACTCACGCCGCCCGACGATACGCCCCTCGCGCATTGTAAATAGCTGCAAGGCAAGCCGCTGAGCCTCGCGATAAAAGCCGATGATATCGATGTCGCGGTCGGCGGTCGTCGCCATCTTTTGCGTTTCGCTAAGGGCAACCACGGTACGATGCAGATCGCGATATTTTGCGGCAAGTTCGTATTTGGCTTCCTCGGCAAATTGCCACATCCGCTCTTCGAGGGTTTTGGCAAGCTCTTTATTTTTACCCTCGAGCAGGACCTTGACGTCAGCGGCGGCTTCCGTGTATTCCTCTTGCGTACAAAGCCCTTTCACACACGGGCCGAGACAGCGTTTCAGGTGGTATTCGAGACACGGACGCGGCAATTTGCCAGTGATCTCGATCTCACAGGTGCGGAGCTGAAACGCCCGATTTACAAGATTCAGCGTCTTGCGAGCCAAAGATGTCGGCAGAAATGGCCCGTAATAGCTCGAACCGTCACGGACGATGCGACGCGTGACAACGACCTTTGGAAAAGGCTCATTCGTAAGTTTTAGATGAGGATAAGATTTGTCATCTTTGAGCAGAACATTAAACCGCGGCTTGTGCTTTTTGATGAGATTAGACTCTAAAACCAGTGCCTCAACCTCATTATCTACAACAATAAACTCAAAATCCTCGATCAATCTGACGAGCTGCCGTGTTTTTGGATCCATGTTGCGGCTCGACTGAAAATACTGCCTGACGCGGCTCCGCAGGTTCTTGGCCTTGCCGACATAGATTATCTTGCCCACGGCATTTTTATGAATATATATGCCAGAGGCGGTCGGTAGATCTTTAAGTTTTTCGGCGATGCTCACTAAATATATTCTAGCGTGACCGAAGCGAATATCCCACTTTGCGTTCTTAGCGGCTTTGCGTGAAACTCTTTTTGTGCGAACAGTCCTAACAACCGACCCGATCGAAGCTGCAGAATTTATCAAGCATGGCGGAATCGTTGCGTTTCCGACCGAGACGGTTTACGGACTTGGGGCGAACGTGTTTGATGCGGCGGCAGTAGCGAAGATATTTGAGGCGAAACGGCGGCCCGCTGATAATCCGCTAATCGCCCACATCGCGAGTGTTTCGCAGATCATAGAATTAACTATACAGGTCACTGATAATGCAGATAAATTCATCGACGCATTTTTTCCGGGGCCGTTGACGATCGTGCTGGCTAAAGCGAAACGGGTCCCGATGATCGCGACCGCCGGATTAGACACTGTCGGCGTGCGGATGCCGCGTGCAGTTTTGGCACAACGGTTTCTGACGGCGTGCGGCGTACCGGTTGTGGCGCCTTCCGCAAATCTGTCAGGGCGGCCAAGCCCGACCACGTGTGAAGCAGTGTTAGAAGACCTCGACGGACGGATCGACTGTATTTTGCAGGGCGAGGCGACAGAGATCGGGCTCGAATCGACGGTCGTTGATTGCACGGGAGATGTTCCGTTGCTGCTGCGTGCCGGGGCGGTGTCGCTGGCAGAATTACAGGCTGTCGTGTCGGAAACGCGAGTTTATATACCGCTCGAAAATGAGCGGCATAAAAGCCCCGGAGTGCTGCATAAGCATTATTCGCCCAATGCCAGCGTCAAATTGGCGAATTACGAATTACGAATTACGAATTCTGAAAACGCAGCTTATATTGGCCTAAACGAACCTATGGAGCCTTATAAAATGCAGCAAATATGCGCGTCGGTCGAGGAATATGCACACGAAGTATTTGAGTTTTTCCGCGAATGCGACCGCGTTGGTATTCATAAGATCTATTGCGAAGAGGTATCGGAAAAAGGCATCGGAGCTGCGTTGATGGATCGTATTCGTCGTGCTGCGGAGCGATAGTTCTCAATCGAGCTTTACAGCGACTATCGCGAGTTCTCCGTTATCCTTTATTATTTCGCCATGCAGCAGATTGCTCTCGGTCAATTGTTTTTGGTATTCGATCGGTACGATGACGAGAGCGGTTTTAATATTTACACGCTGCATTTCTGAGACGACCTCGGATGTACCGTAGAGTTTTTTTAATTTGCCATCAGGATCGCGAAGCAGACGTCCGGCAGCGTAAAACTCAGCGCTGTGCGAGATGGTGTGCATGTTAAAGACACGCTCGGTCGAAAGTCCGCGATCATTTGCTGCCAGGATCAAACTCTTCGCCGAATCAGAATCTGCAAATCGCGGCACAACCGTAGACATCAAAATTATTGTGATCACAAAGACGATTACGGCGGTTCCAATGCAGGCGATCATCCATTTTTGGCTTTTTTGGAC
>JBKJRA010000347.1:0-2706 GCA_046594975.1 Pyrinomonadaceae bacterium
TTTCGACAGAGCCAGCGTCTATCATAAAACTTCCGTCCGGGACTAAGGCCGAGAAGAAAGCTCTCAAGATAGGACAGGCCCACGAACTGCTCAAAAGCGATCGTTGGCTCGTCCGCAACGGGCATCTTTTTACCTACATCGGGCTGTTTTTATTTTCAATACTCGTGCTGTTTCGTCCATACGAGCTTATATCGAGCCTTTCGTTTTTATCGGCGACGGCGTTTTATTTTGCACTCGTGACTCTCGCGATATTTGTCCCAAGCCAACTCGCAACCGAGGGTAATCTAACGATTTTATCTACCGAGGTTAAAGCGATCCTAGCAATGACGGCGCTTGCTCTTATCACGATGCCTATTGCCAAAAATCCCGGCATGGCGTGGGATACATTCAACGATTCGTTTATCAAATCCGTCATTATCTTCATTGTGATGGTCAATGTCGTCCGCACGCGCAAACGCTTGATGGGAATGATGTGGCTGTCGCTTGGAATTGGTGTTTACCTGAGTATCGCGGCACTACAGCTCTATATGAGCGGTAAATTCACGGTCGAATCATACCGGGTCGGCGTCGATGTCGGCGGTATGTTTGGCAACCCGAATGAGATGGCGATGCACTTTGTGATGATGACGCCGCTCGCTCTCACGCTCGGAATCGCGTCTAAGACCAAGGTGATGCGGATCATATATTTTGCGATGGCAGGGCTGTTTGTCGCGGCAAACATGGTGACTTTTTCACGCGGAGCATTTATCGGATTGATCGTGTGTTCGGCAGTGCTGGCATGGAAACTTGGCCGCAAATACAGGCTAAATGTAACTATTGCGTCGATCGTTATCGGCGGTATAGTTATCGCTGCTGCTCCCGGTAATTACGGCCTTCGGATGCTGTCGATATTTATTCCAGGACTCGACGCTGTCGGATCGAGCGATCAGCGCAAAGAGCTGCTCGAACGTTCACTATTGGTCACTGCTCGAAATCCTTGGGGCATAGGTATTGGCAATTTTCCTATCGTCGGCATCCGCGATCTACAGTCGCATAATGCGTTTACGCAGGTTTCGTCTGAGATCGGCATACTCGGGCTCGTCGCGTATCTCGTATTTATGATCAGTCCGTATCGCAAACTGAGTGCGATCGAGCGGACGTTATTTGCCCAAGATGATCTCTCCTGGTTTTACTATCTCGCTATCGGCCTGCAGGCGAGCATCATCGGATATATGGTGTCGAGCTTCTTTGCATCCGTAGCCTATAATTGGTTCATCTATTATCTGATCGCCTACGCGGTCGCGTTTCGCAGAATTCAAAGTGCCGAAAGCGGTGCAATCGAGAAGACAAAGACCGAATCGGTTTGGGATCGTCAACCAGCTACTATATGATCTGGACAGCAGAACAACTAGTGTTTTGGACGTGCTCAGGGATCCTGGCGTATGTCTATTTCGGCTACCCGCTACTCGTTTTTATGGTGAGCGTGCTATTTCCAAGGTCGGTAGGGCGTGCTGATATCGAACCGAAAGTTACGATACTGATCACCGCATTTAACGAAGAAGTTGCTATCCGTGAAAAGCTCGAAAACACCTTGCAGATCGAATATCCGTCGGCAAAACTGGAGATTCTCGTCGCGTCTGACGGCTCAACCGACGCTACCGATGAGATCGTCAAAGAATTCGCTGCTCACGGCGTCAAGCTCTTTCGCCAAGAGGGCCGCGTCGGTAAAACGATGACTCAAAACAACGCCGTCGAACAGGCATCCGGCGAGATCATTGTGTTTTCAGACGCGACGACGCTTTATACCAAAGACATTTTCCGACACATCCTGCCTCCGTTTGCCGATAAAACTGTGGGCTGCGTCGCAGGACGATTGGTTTATTTGGACAATGATGACACGACCGTAGGGAAAGGTGCTCAGAGCTACTGGAACTATGAAACCTTTCTCAAAGTCGCCGAATCACAAGCCTGTTCGCTGATCGGTGCTTCGGGGTGTCTCTATGCGGTGCGTGCGGAGGCGTACGAGCCGATGTATGCCGAGGCTTGTTCCGATTTCCTCATCTGCACAAATATTTATCGCCAAGGCCTTCGCAGCGTCTTCGCTCCCGATGCCATATGTTACGAACACACAAACCGTCAGGCTAATGACGAGATGCGAATGCGTGTTCGCGTTATTTCGCAGACGTTTACCGATCTGTGGCGAAATCGCGATATGCTCAACCCCGTGAAAAGCGGCTTTTTCGCCGTCGAGCTGATCTCGCATAAGGTGCTACGTTATGCTGTGCCTTTGATATTGCTCGCGTTACTTATAGCGACGATCGTGCTGGCCATGTCGTCCGTATTTTTCACTCTGCTGGTTGCGTTGCAAGTGCTGTTTTACGCAATGGCAATCGCCGGGTGGCTGATGGAGCGGATGGGCAAACCCCTCTCTCTGCTCGCAATGCCGCTCTATTTTATGTTGGCCAATCTTGCATCCGTCGTCGCTTTTTACAAATTCCTACGTGGCGAAACCTACGCCCGCTGGGAACCCATCCGTTAAACTTTCCATGCAATCGCAAGAAGAAAAATTTATCAAAAAGCGTGTCGGACGCAATGTCTTTAACACGCCGCCGCGGATCACGGTCATTATGCCCGCGTACAACGTCGCCGAATATATCGGCGAAGCTCTTGCGTCGGTGATCGCACAGAAATTTCGCGAACACGAGATCATCGTCGTCAACGACGGCT
>JBKJRA010000146.1:0-3968 GCA_046594975.1 Pyrinomonadaceae bacterium
GAAATTGAGGGAGTCGTGCCGATGCGTTTGCCATTTTCAGCTAAGGGATAGAGATTTTCCATCATTATCGCTTGGCTCGGGCGCGTGACCATAAAATGTGGTTCGGCCGTAATTATGACTGCAAATGTCTGGAGCGGCGTAGTAAACGTCACCTTAGAATCAATGAAAAAGATCCCGCTTCGTTTGATCTCGCCCAGATTGTCGATCTGTCCATCCGGCGAGATCGCCCACACAACATAGGTTGCATAGCCGGCTCCCAATTCAAACGGACGCGGCATCTTTTCGACCGAAAGCTCGATCTTTGTGCCCGTTTTCGACGATCTTTTGACTCGTGCATCACCTTTCATACGTGGAAACCGCGTCGTCCCGCGAAACTGCACGAGCACCGTGTCATCTAACGGATAAGTGATCGCGGTTGTCTTTCGAGCAACATCCGGAGTTTGTGCAATTGCCGCAGTAAAAAGCAATGCAGGCAAAAACAACAAAGCTATCAACTTAAAAATGTTGGACTTCTTCATATTTTTTTCTCCGAAAAGCGTGCGCTTTTTGTAAAGATGCCACAATTCAATTGTTAGTTGCAAGGATCAAGGCTTGGACAACTAGACGCTATCTGCAGTATATTCAACCTTTTGTAGATGAAATGAACGACCTTAAAAGGCTTCTAAAATACGTTCGGCCATATTGGTTCATCTTTGTGATGGCCTTTGTGGCGATGATCCTCGGCGCGGTGTTTGAGACTGCTACGATGGCGTTGCTTGCCCCGATCTTTGACCAATTTTTGTCCACACCCGGCACCAAGTCAAAAACGCTCTTTGATCTAAGTAATTTAATACCGAGAGACAATTGGTACCGGGCATGGATCATGATCTCGGTATGTTTGATCTCGTTTACAATTCTAAAAGGCATCGCCGAATATTTTTCGTCTTATTTAATGGCCCGCATCGGCCAGTCAGCGATCCTCAAACTTCGTGGTGAGCTTTACCAACATCTATTAAAACAATCGGCTGTATTCTTTGAAAAGCATCGCACAAATTATCTCGTATCGAGGCTCGTCGTAAGTTGTTCCGCAATAGAATTAGCCGTGTCGTCTAATCTTCGTGACGTCTTGCGCGAAAGCGTTATGCTGGTGTGTTTTCTCAGTGCCGCTTTTTATTTCAACTGGAAACTCGCTCTTGGCTCGCTGGTAATAGCTCCGATCATAGGCTTTTTGACAACCAATTTTAGCCGCCGTATGCGAAAGCTCGCCGATGTTTCGCTAAAAGGCAACAAAGACCTCAGCGACACCTCGCAAGAGACACTTTCAAATCACGTGATCGTCAAAGCCTACTCTGCCGAGGGACGCGAGCAAAAACGCTTTCTGGATGTTGCACGCATCATCGCTAAAGCAAATCTGCGTTCTGCCCGTATCGCAGCGATCTCGCCCCCGACCATTGAAATTATTGGCATGGTCGCAATAAGTGTGCTGTTTTATTTCGGGCTTCGCGAGATAAATTCGGGATATATGGATCCCGCACAATTTTTCACTTTTTTAGGTTTACTATTCCGCAGTTATGACCCGATGCGAAAGATATCGCGTCAGCATAACGAGATAACCAAAGCATTTTCGGCTGCACGTGACGTTTGGAATATTCTCGACGAAGACGAATCCCTGCTCGAAAGGGCCGACGCGGTTGAGCTCGCTCCCTTAAAAAGCAAGATCCAGATCAACAACGTCACATTTAACTACCGCAACAGCAAGCGAAAGATCTTGCAAGGTATCGACCTGGAGGTCGAAAAAGGCACGATGGTCGCTCTAGTCGGGCAGAGCGGTGGCGGCAAATCGAGCCTGACACGGTTGATACAAAGGCTTTACGACCCAACCGATGGTTCGATAACTTGGGATGGAACTAATCTCCGTGACGCCAAGATATTAAGCCTGCGGAAACAGATGGCTCTTGTTACACAGGAAACCGTTCTATTCAACGACACGATCCGGCAAAACATCGCCTACGGCAATCCCGATGCAACCGATGCGGAGGTCGAGGAAGCGGCTCGTATCGCGTACGCGGACGAATTTATTGTTCAGCTTCCCGACAAATACGAAACACTAGTCGGCGAACGCGGCATTTTGCTCTCCGGCGGCCAGCGTCAACGCATCGCGATCGCCCGTGCCGTGCTAGTAAATGCAACCGTATTGATACTCGACGAAGCAACATCCGCTCTCGACACAGAAAGTGAGGGCCTCGTCCAGAAAGCTCTGGCAAATCTGATGCAAAACCGCACTTCGATCGTTATTGCACACCGCCTTTCGACAATTCGCAAAGCCGATATGATCGCCGTCATGGAAAAAGGAAAGATCATCGAAACCGGCACTCACGATGAACTGCTGGCGCAGGGCGGAACTTACAAAATGCTTTACGAACTCCAGTTCGCCGACGAAGGCGACGACCTCGATATATAGCTATGAAATCAATGACTGGCTTTGGCCGCGGATCGGTCGCGGAAAGTAATTATGCAATAAGCGTCGAATTAAAAACGGTAAATAGCCGTTTTCTCGACATCAATCTACGAATCGGCAGTGAGCTGCAGCAGCTCGAAAATGTTATCAAACGCCTCATCGGCGGACGCCTCACTCGCGGCCGCGTTGATGTAAATCTGCAATACGACCGCACCGAAGATGTTGAATACGAACTCAATCGGCCACTGATAAAAGGATTTCTCGCAGCGATGAAAGAGATGCAGGACGAATTTGCCTTGACCGGTGAACCGGACCTCAACGTCATCGCGCGTCTGCCGAATGTCGTCTCGACCAAGAAAGAAGTACCGGGCAAGGATTTTCTCGAGGCGGTAGAGCGTGTCTTTTCACTCGCTCTAGATGACCTCGAAAAAATGCGTGAGAAAGAAGGTTCTTTGCTCGCAAAAGAACTCGAATCGCGTCTATCCGAGATCGAAAACCGTCTGCCCGCGATCGAAAGCGAAGCTGAAAACGTTGCCGGAGAATATCATCAACGTCTGACAAAACGCATTGAAGACATGCTTGCCAAAAGCGATTCGCAGATCGAGGTCGATCAAGGTCGCTTAGCTCAAGAGATCGCATATCTGGCCGAAAAAGCAGATATTTCCGAAGAGATCGCACGGCTTCGCACGCACATAGAGCATTTCCGCACCATCGTCAAAGACGACCGCGATGTCGGCAAACGACTTGATTTTCTAACTCAGGAATTGAACCGCGAGGCAAATACGATAACCTCGAAAACAAACAGTATGTCGGTCAAAGAAAACGCCTTGGCGATCAAAAGCGAGATTGAGAAAATTCGCGAACAGGTTCAAAATGTAGAATAGGCGATGAAAGGTAACTTAATTATAATCAGTTCTCCGTCTGGCGGCGGTAAAGGCACACTTATCAAAGAGGTTCGTGCGATGCTGCCCGATCTTGGCTATTCGTGTTCGCACACGACTCGGCCGCAGCGGTTTGGCGAGGAAGAGGGACGTGAGTATTTCTTTATCACCGAAGACGAATTTAAGCAGCGAATCGAATCGGGTGATTTCTTAGAATACGCAAATGTTCACGGAAATCTGTACGGCACATCGCTGGCCGAGAGCCGCAAGGTTTTCAACACCGGCAAAGATCTGATCGTCGAGGTCGATGTGCAGGGAGCATTACAGATAATGGAGCGGGTTGAAGAAGCCAGCGTGAGCATCTTTATCCTGCCGCCATCCTTCGAGGTGCTGAGGGCACGGCTCACATCGCGAAATACCGAAGATCCGGACGAATTACGGACGCGTCTGAGGAATTCATTCGCCGAGGTGATGGAGTATTCCAAATTCGATTACCTGATCATCAACCAGGATCTCTCGACAGCCGCCCGGCAACTTGCCTCGATAATTACAGCGGAACGTCAATCGACAGATAGACAAAAGAGTGCTATTCAGGGTATCCTTGATAGTTTCGATGCCTCGAGGCATCTGTTTGACGGAGAATAGCAAAA
>JBKJRA010000280.1:0-4037 GCA_046594975.1 Pyrinomonadaceae bacterium
GTTCGGAAAAGCCTGAACAAATTCCGGCGACAGCAGCCGCATGTAACCCGCGAGACACACTAATTCGACGCCTCGTTTTCGCAGTTCATCCACGATCTCAGCATCGTGTTCCTCACGCGTCCGTCCGTTTCTCTCGACAATGACAGTCTCGACACCGCGTTCGCGTGCCTTTTCCAACCCTGCGGCATCGGCCTTGTCGCTGATAACGACCGCAACCTCCGCACCCGGAATCTCTCCGCTCTGGACGGCATCGACGATCGCGACCATATTCGATCCGCGGCCTGAGATGAGTATTCCGATTTTCATTGACTATTTACTAAACTTAAGTACAATAACATTGTACAACTCGCGGAGGTGTTATGTCATTAGAAGTAAGTTACAGCGAAGCAAGAGCAAATCTAGCATCATTAATGGACCAGGTCACTGACGACTGCGAAGTCGTCGTTATCAAACGACGCGGTCGCTCATCTGTTGCCTTAGTTGACGCAGATGAGTTATCGAGTCTAATGGAGACCGAATATCTATTTCGGTCGCCAAATAATGCCGCTCGATTGATGAGCGCCCTTAAACAGGTTGAAGAAGGCGGCGGAGAGGTGACCACGATCGAAGAGTTGCGAAAGGAATTCGGTGCAGAAAAAACAAAGCATAAAACCAAGGCGTGAGGTACTGATGGCTGACACCTTTCGTGATGATCTACGTTATTGGGCCGAGAACGACCGCAAACTGCTTCTTCGCCTTCTCGACCTTATGGAAGCGATTATAAGAGACCCATTTATGGGTATCGGAAAACCGGAACCACTAAAGTACGAGATATCGGGGGCTTGGTCCCGCCGTTTGGACAAAAAACACCATATTGTGTACAAGGTGCACGACGACCGAATAGAGTTTTTACAAGCGCGATATCATTATTGACCGCATCAACGATCGCGACCATGTTGGACCCGTCCTGAGATTAAAATGCCTATTTTCATCTAAGTTCCGCCTGAATTAAGATAACATTGTCAGACAAACCGATCGTAAGGTTCGTTCACAGGCCGTATTAAATAAGCATTTTAGAAATCAAAGGCTACAAAATAAAATTGTGTTTGAATTTATGAGCAACAAATCGAATTTCGCAGCAGTATTTTTTATTTTCATAATGGTTGCTGCAGGAATAGCCGCCGCGCAAACACCTGCTCCTTTTGATGCGGGAGTGCTTAACGGCAGAGCAAAAACTCTTGCGAAGCCTGTTTATCCGCCCGATGCGGACAAAACAAAATACGTCGGAGAAGTTAGGGTTAGAGTAATAGTCGATGCGCATGGAAATGTCACAAATGCGGAAGCCATTACGGGCTACGGCGTGCTTCGCCCGGCGGCTGTCGCGGCGGCCCGGTCGAGCAAATTTGACCCTAAGGTCGTTCAGGGCAAAGCGGTTGAAATGAAGGGGATAGTACTGTTCAACTTTGTAGCGCCGACTGCAACTTCAGCAGCCGACTATCCCTCCAATCAATCGGTCGAATCAGCACTCAATGGACTTTTTAAGGATAAAACGGACTTCTTTAACCTCGTACAGAATTTCGATGAATTGAAAAAGGGTAAGAAGCTGTACGACGAGGGTGACTATGCCGGAGCCGTTAAAATATTTACTGGATTGACCGACAAATCCGATGTCGCGTCCGACGCTTATGCGCAGCGAGCCCGCGCCTTTTTCGCGATGAAAAAGATGGATGAGGCCCTCGCGGATGCGAAAAAGTCTTTAAACCTGGAGCCGAAAAATCTTGAAGCCCTGAACGTGCGCGGATTGGTCGCTCAAGTGCGAGAGCAGTATGACGCAGCGATCAAAGATTACACACAGGCCGTCTCGATCGAGCCGAAGTTTATCAAGGCCTATTTCAATCGCGGAAATTCCTATCTAGGTAAAAAGGATCTAACTGCCGCAGCGGCCGACTTTCGCAAAGTACGGGAAATCGACCCTAACAATCAGCCCGCGAAACAAATGCTGGATAAGATCAGTGCCGCAGCAACCAGCTCCGGTCACCCTGATGCCTCGCCTACGACTTCAACGCCCGGCAGCGATTTCGACAGGATATACGGCCTCAGCGGCGACGATGCGGCTGTTCGTAAGGCTCTCGCGACAACACCGGCTGACAATGTTTTTGGGAAGAGTCTCGATGGACCGGCGGCTCAGCAAAGAGATGCCGAATTGAGAAAGAAATTCGTCGATCTCACTGTCCAATTTAATGCTCTAAGGAAAATTTACGACCAAAAGTGGGACACATATTCTCCGATCGCAAGTAAAGATAGTGCCCGGTTCGATCGGAATATAGATCCCAACTACAAGAAAACCGCCGAAGATAGATCTATCAGAACATCTTACTGTAAAGCCTTGCTCGAACTTGATCCGGCTATCACCGATCTTCAAAAAGTCGCCGTCAATCTTAGAGAAATGGACAAAAATGGCGAAGCGGCTAAAGCGGCTTCCGCAGACGAACTAGGGGCAATGAGAGATGATTTAAAAAAATGGGACTATCAGGAATTGCATCGTCCATTTTCGATCTCAGTTGGCGATTGTCGGGCAAATCCTACTGACAAAGAGCATACAATTGATGACATCGTTAAGATGGCAAACCGCGAAAATCAGCAGGACTTGGTGAAGTTAATGCAGAAGCTGGGCAATTTTAGCGGTTATTTGATGGCCACTAAAAAGCTGGCAGGCGTCAATTTTCAAACCGCCGCCCCGTCCGAAATATGCAGCTCGGTATTGGATTTAAGAAAAGAGTCGGATGTCATAGAGCTCGATTTGACAGCATTCGCAAAACTTTATCAATACGATACGCCGCCTGATTTTGACGACCCTGCTCATCCGGCCCGCTTCGTCACATTCGAAGAACCCGCCATTACCGCTCGTGCCGAAAAGACATTGGGTCTTTACAACAAACTATTTCTGCCAAACAAAGAATTAATTAAAAATACCATCAGCAAATACGGCTGCAAATAAGTTGAGGCGTGAGAAAAGTAAATGTGACGCACAAATTGGCAGCTTTGACGTCCTTCCGCGAGGCTAAGAAAGAACAGTTATAAGTCCGCTTCCTGACGTAACACGCCCGATTTCGTGGCAGTTTCCTAAGCTTTTTGCGATCACCTCTTTGGCGCCCTCGGAGCAAACCACGATCATCCCGATCCCCATATTAAATGTGCGGAACATCTCTTTTTCGTCCACATTTCCGATCCTCTGCATCATGCCAAAAATGGGAAGTTCGGGCCAGGTGCCGCGGTTTATTTCGACTGAGACGCCGTCGGGCAGAATGCGGGGTATGTTTTCGAAGAAGCCGCCGCCGGTGATGTGTACGAGGCCTTTGATAACGCCTGTGTCGAGGAGGTATTCGAGCGGGCGCAGGAAACTTTGGTGGGTTGCGAGTAGGGCTTCGCCGATGGTCGAGCCGAGCTCGTCAATATAGGAATCGGGTGTGTAGCCGCCGATCTCGAAAAAGAGTTTGCGTGCGAGCGAATAACCGTTCGTCTGCAATCCATTTGACGGGATTCCAAGCACAACATCGCCGGGCGTGATCGATTTGCCGTCGATGACCTTTAGCTTATCGACAACACCGACAATAAATCCCGCAAGATCGTATTCGCCGTCGGTGTACATCGAAGGCATCTCAGCAGTCTCACCGCCGAGCAGGACACAGCCGTTTTCACGACAGGCTCGTGCCATCCCCTCGACTACCGACGCAGTTACGTCAGGTTCGAGCTTTCCGGTTGCGAAGTAATCGAGGAAAAACAGAGGTCTCGCACCCTGGACAAGGATGTCGTTGACGCAATGATTTACAAGATCGGCCCCGACCGTGTTATGAACTCCGGTCTCAAACGCCAACTTGAGCTTTGTCCCGACGCCATCTGCGGACGCGACCAGAATCGGGTCCGCCATTTCCGGAAACGCGCCGCTAAACATCCCGCCAAAGCTGCCGATCTCGGTCAGCGTTCGTTCGTTAAAGGTGCTGCGTGCAAAATCGCGTATTTTGGCGACCGCAAGATTGGCATTATCGATCGAGACGCCT
>JBKJRA010000073.1:0-27424 GCA_046594975.1 Pyrinomonadaceae bacterium
TCGCGTGGTTATCCATTCATCGTTAGTATCGACCATCTTTTCCAGATCGGCATTTGTTAAAATGCCTTCCGGATAAGAGTGTCCCATCCCGATGATTCCCGCGTTTTGTGCTGTCATTGATTAGAATTAGAACTCAAAAATCCGTAAATTTCAAAAGGTCTATTCGGAGTCTTTGACATCGATTATCTGACGGCCCTTGTACATACCCGTCTTAGGATCGATGCGGTGCGGCTGTTTTGCTTCACCCGTGTCTTTGTCGGCGTAAAACTGTGGTGTCGTCAGGGCATCATGAGCACGGCGCTGGCGTGTTCGTGAATGTGAATGTCGTCGTTTAGGATTTGGCATAATTAAACCTCGCTACATTGGCCGCTCTTCGGCTAATTCAAATTTTTTAGTGCGGCCCACCGAGGGTCTTCTGTCTTTTCTTCGCACTTACAATCTATCAAATTTCGGTTCTCGCCGCATTGCGGGCATAAACCTTTACAATCTTCTTTGCACAGGACCTTTTCCGTCGTCGCAAGTATCAACTGCTCGCGAACGACATCGGCCATGCTAATTTCATCACCTTCGATCAGAGATTCGTCTAGTGCATCCGATCCGAGTTCGATCTCCTCGTCGGTAGGCTCCGCCGCCGCATCAACGAAAATGTCTTCAAAATCAACGTCGATCTCTTTGCCGACCGGTTCGAGACATCGGTAACAATCGGTCTCGACGCTGGCTTTTATAGCACCTCGAACATGCGTCTTGCTGTCCTCGCGGCTGATGTCACCTGCGAACTCGGCTTTCGTTGTCAATCTCGTGCCATCGCCAAGGTCTATCTCGTCCGGTTCAAACGCAAGTTCGAACGGTTTCGGATTCTTTCGCAGACTGGCCAACTCGATGATCATTACAAACAACTTTCTCTTCTGCCTAAATCTCTGCAAAAGGCAAAACGATAATTATATCGTCTTGAGCAAAACTGTCAAACAATTAACAGCACGAAAAAGCTACATCGCAACATCCGAACCAACTGCTTCGTCCAAAGATTCAAATCCGCGCTCCTTTAATATGCCCGCCAAACCAACATTGACATCTCCCGCAAACGACGGCCCACCGTAAACAAAACCTGTATAAGCCTGTATCAGTGACGCTCCGGCAGCGATCTTTGCAAACGCATCCTCTGCCGTAAAAATCCCGCCGATGCCGATAATTGGCAACTTTCCTTTTGAATAGCGATAGATCGACGATATAATTTCGGTTGAGCGTGCCGTCAACGGTTTACCGCTCAAACCGCCATCGCCAATGTCGCTAACATCTGTTTTCAGCCCGTCGCGAAAGATTGTTGTATTTGTCGCGATCACTCCGTCGATCTCAAATCGCAAACAAATATCTACAATTGATTCGATCTCGGCTTCGGTCAGATCCGGTGCTATCTTGACCAATAATGGCTTGCGTCCACGCTCGTTGTTTCCCGCGGTCAAAGAACTAAGTAGTTCTACCAAACTGTCAGCCTTTTGCAATTCACGCAGATTCGGCGTATTTGGCGAAGAGATATTTACCGCCACATAATCCGCGACTGGATGAACCAGATCAAAACTTTTCAGATAGTTCTCAGTCGCTTCTTCGTTCGGAACACTTTTATTTTTGCCGATATTCACGCCGACGATGCATTTGCGATCAAGTTTTCGCAATCTCTCAGCAACAACCGCTGCACCGTCATTATTAAACCCAAGTCGATTTATCAACGCCTTATCTTCCGGCAGACGAAACATACGCGGTCGCGGATTTCCCGGTTGCGGCTCGAATGTAACCGTTCCGACCTCGACGAAACCAAATCCGAGTGACGCAAGTTGATTGACGACAACGCCGTTCTTATCAAATCCCGCCGCGATGCCTAAGGGATTGGCAAACTTCAACCCGAACCGCTTGATCTCGCCAAATGATGCAGTCTTGCCGTTTGCAAACGGTGGAGCCAAACCCATTCGCAGAGCCTCGAAGCCCAGCTCGTGTGCCCGCTCAGAATCGAGTCCGAACATCATCGGCCGCATCAATTTTTGCCACAATTTGCTCATCACGCGTTCGCTCAATTCTAACGTTCTCTTCGCATTCGCCAAACTTGTGATCTGTAACTTTGAACTTATGCCCGCCCTTTGTTACTTTTGTATTCGAATGGGTGACGAAATAAATTTGGTTGAAAAGTCGCGGATTATGGATTCCGTCGAGATGAAACGTGCGATGCGTCGGCTTGCTACCGAGATCGTCGAGAATAATCACGGTGCAAAAGACCTCTATCTGGTCGGCATCCGCCGGCGAGGTGTGCCGCTTGCCGAACAGCTCCGAGACAAGATCGAGGCTCTCGAAGGCGAAGCACCGCTCTACGGTATCCTCGACATCACGCTCTACCGAGACGATCTCTCGACAGTCGGTGCAAATCCGGTCGTCAACCGCACCGAGCTCGAACATGATATCGAAGGCAAAAATATCGTCCTCGTCGATGACGTCCTCTACACGGGACGTACGATTCGTGCGGCTATGGACCAGTTAATGGATTTTGGCCGTCCGAAAAAAGTTCAGCTTGCTGTGCTGATCGACCGTGGCCGCGAGCACCGCGAATTGCCAATCCAAGCCGACTTTATCGGCAAGCTCGTCCCGACCAAGCAAAACGAGATAATCAAAGTCATGCTCAAAGAATATGACGATGTCCAAGCCGTAGGGATTTTTGAACGGCCAACTGATTAATTTTTCGAAGCAAGGTTAACGCCTTGCTTTTTTTATAACTGCTGATGGAAAAACCTTTTCGCCGAAGAGATCTCCTTGGAATTCGCGACCTGACCGCCGCGGAGATCACCGGCATTTTGGACACGGCAGAAAATTTCAGCGAGATCTCGACCCGCGAGGTTAAAAAAGTTCCGGCACTTCGCGGCAAGACCGTCATCAATCTCTTTTTCGAAGCCTCGACCCGCACGCGCACGTCATTTGAATTAGCCGCCAAACGCCTGTCTGCCGACGCGGTCAATATCAGCGTGTCTTCGTCGAGCGTCAGCAAAGGCGAGACTCTGCTCGATACGGCAATGAATCTTGACGCGATGGCACCTGACTGCATCGTCGTCCGCCATTCGTCGGCAGGCGTGCCGCACCAACTGGCAAAGGTCAGCAAGGCCGCGATCGTCAACGCCGGTGACGGAGCCAACGAGCATCCGACGCAAGCCTTGCTCGACGCGATGACCATCCGCGAACACAAAAAGCAGATCGCAAACCTCGAAGTAGCCATCGTCGGCGACATCCTCCACAGCCGCGTCGCGCGCTCAAATATTCATCTCCTAACAAAAATGGGAGCCAAGGTCCGCGTCGCCGGCCCCGGAACTCTAGTTCCCATGGATTTCCAGTATCTGATCGATTCGAATTCGGCATCTCAAAACTCCCCTCCTTACGAAGGAGGGGTGACAGCGGCTTCCACTGACGTGGTGGTTCTCCCGTCGCAATTGGAAGTGTGCAACAACGTCGAAGACGCCATCACGGGAGCCGACGTGGTCATGATCCTGCGTATCCAACGAGAACGTCAGGACGCCGCGTATTTCCCTTCGCTTCGCGAATACTCGATCCACTACGGCCTGACAAATGAGCGGCTAGACCTGGCTAAAAAAGACGCCATCGTTCTGCATCCGGGTCCGATGAATCGCGGTATTGAAATTTCTTCGGACGTTGCCGACAGCTCTCGTTCGCTAATTTTGGATCAGGTAAAATATGGCGTCGCCGTGCGAATGGCGGTTCTTTACTTAGCAACGGGAGGCACTGCATCAGGCTCATAAGTTATGAAGTTATTGATCAAAAACGGCCATCTTATTGACCCGGCTGAAAGCCAAAACAGCGGTATGGATATACTCATCGAGGATGGCAAGGTCACGGCTTGGCTGGGGCGTGATGATGAAAAACCGACGGATGTTGAGACATTTGACGCGAGTGGTTTGATCGTCGCACCAGGGTTTATCGATATGCACGTGCATCTGCGGGAGCCGGGGCAAGAGCACAAGGAAACTATCGCGTCGGGCTGTGCGGCGGCTGTGGCAGGCGGTTGGACTAGCGTTTGTCCGATGCCGAATACAAATCCGATCAATGATAATGCCGCGATCACTCGCTACATGATCGAGCAGGCTGAGCGAGCTGGGCTCGCGAATGTTTTCCCTATCGGAGCAATAACAAAATCATCAGACGGAGCCGAACTTGCCGAAATGGGTGAGATGAAAGCCGCGGGTGCGGTTGCCGTTTCGGATGACGGTCGTCCAGTACCGAACGCAGGTATTATGCGGCGTGCAATGCAGTACGCCCGTGATTTCGACTTGCCGGTGATCGATCACTGCGAGGACAAATCGCTCTCCTCCGGCGGCGTTATGCACGAAGGTCGCGTTTCTCTTCTGCTCGGCCTCAAAGGTATGCCGGCTCTTGCCGAAGACATCGACGCCGTCCGCGACATCATCCTCGCAAAAGATACCGGAGCCCACATCCACATCGCCCACGTCTCGACCGCGGGTGCAGTCGAAGCCGTCCGACGAGCCAAAGCCGAGGGGATAAATGTTACATGCGAGGTCACCCCGCACCATTTCACGCTGACCGACAAAGCTGTCGAGGGCTACGACACCAACACAAAAATGGCACCGCCGCTTCGTAGCGAAGAGCATCTCGCCGCGGTAATTGAAGGTATTAAAGACGGCACGATCGACGCTATTGCGACCGATCACGCACCGCATCACGCCGACGAAAAATCTCTCGAATATGACCGTGCCCCAATGGGCATCACCGGATTGGAGACCGCTCTAGGACTCGCTTTTAATGAACTCGTCCATAAAGGCGTAATTGATTTAAGACGGCTTATCGAGCTTTGTTCGTCAAATCCGGCACGCATTTTCAAGCTTGAAAGACGCGGCACACTCACGGCAGGTTCGATTGCTGACATAACGATCATTGACCCAGATCTGGCTTGGACTTACAATGGGTCAGACTCACGTTCGAAATCAAAAAACTCGCCTTTTAATGGCTGGAGTTTTACCGGAGCGGCTGTCGCGACGGTTGTCGGCGGAAAAATCGTTTATCAGAGATAAATAGGAGAAAAATATGAAGCTAATTCTTTCAGCAACGATCTTGACTGTTCTGTTTGCTTTCCCAGCATTTGCACAGAACAAGAGTGTTTATACAAGTACAAAAACAGGTGCCTGCCGGACCATATCGTCAAATCCGGACGAAGCCGGTTCTTACGAAGGCGAATGTGCAGGCGTCGGCGGTTACAAAGTTCGCCTGCTGGAGGGCGACATCCGTCAAACTATCAATATCATCACGCCCGGCAAAAAGAAATTTGAGCTTAATTTTTGGGGATTCTACAGTGGTTTTTCATCGATCGGCGAAAAGATCGAATGGCGAACAAAAGGCGGTGTACCGGTCGCATTAATCGCACGCTTCAACGTAGCCGGCGCCGAAGATTCGTCAAAGAGCACCTCTTATCTTATGATCTCAAAGATCAGCAAAACTTCGTCATGCGTCGTTGATGTCATTATGCCGGGAGCAAAACAGAACGATAATGCTCGTGTATCGGCTGACTTGGCATCTACTAAACCCTGCAAATCACCTGAATAATTATGGAATGGGTCTCTGATCCGCAGATCTGGATAGCGTTTGTGACTTTATGTGTGCTTGAGCTGGTGCTCGGCATCGATAATGTCATTTTTGTGTCTATACTTTCGGGCAAGTTGCCCGAAAAAGATCAGCCACGTGCACGGTTCATCGGTTTGTCACTCGCACTCATAATGCGAGTAATATTGCTGTTTTCACTGACGTGGGTGATGGGATTGACGGCTCCGCTGTTCTCGATATGGAACCAGCATTTTTCGGGCCGCGATCTCATTTTGCTTGCCGGCGGACTGTTCCTTATCTACAAGGCCACACACGAGATACACGGTTCGCTTGAGGGTTCCGAAGGCGAATCATCTCGTAAAGTTTACGCCGGTTTTGCGGGCGTCATTATCCAAATAATGCTGCTCGATATCGTCTTTTCGCTCGATTCCGTCATTACGGCGATCGGCATGGTCGATAATGTCTGGATCATGATCTCGGCGGTCGTGTTTTCGATCATCGCGATGATGTTGTTTGCCGGTTCGATCGGGGCTTTTGTTCAACGGCACCCTTCGATCAAGATGCTTGCCCTGTCGTTTTTGCTAATGATCGGCCTTACGCTCATCGCCGAGGGACTCGAATTTCATATTCCGAAAGGCTACGTCTATGTAGCGATGGCGTTTTCAGTTTTTGTCGAAATATTGAATATAAGGCTTCGGAAAAAGACCGCTGTTGTGCAATTGCACAATGAGTTTTCTGACGAGGACGAACGCAAAGCCATCGAAGAGTAAAAATTTATCGACAACGCCGCAGATATATCGCAGCATCAATTAGCACAAGGTCTCGCGGGGAGCGTTCTAGCATTACCATTTGCACCTCACTTTTCCATCACTAAAGGCGGTCAAAATATGCGGATCAGGAATTTACAGCTTGCGGCAATCGCTCTCACATTTTTATTCGTTACATTTTCTTACGGACAAAATGACATACGAGAAAATGCGATCTCCGGTGCTGGTTGGCAATGGCCGGCAAACAGCAACGGCATCACCTACATTCCTGTTTGCTGGGAAAATCCTAACGGATATGCCACTGAAACAGCTCTCGTCAAAGACAAGATCCTACATACTTGGGCCGCCGTCGCCAACATCAATTTCTACGGCTGGGCTGCCTGCACACCGGCTAGCAAAGGCATCCGTATTCTCGCAACTGATACCCGCTCCAATTCGGGCATCGGCAAATACATGAACGGATCCGTGAACAGCATGGAGCTTAATTTTACATTCAAAAATTTTTCCCCTAGTTGCCAGGCCGCAAACCGAAGACCATACTGCATAACCTCTATCGCTGTCCATGAGTTTGGCCACGCACTCGGTCTGATGCACGAACAGGACCGCTCGGATTCGACCTGCAAGACCGAAAGATACGCTAGTGGCGGTTGGCTATTGACTGCCTACGATCCGGATTCTGTAATGAATTACTGCAATCCTCGTTGGAACAACGACGGTAATCTTAGTGCATTGGACGCTCAGGGCATCCAAAAGCTTTATGGTGCGAGAGCGATGCCCACAACCGGCAGGATCGCTGTAACCGACGAATTAAACATCCCGGCTGGCCAAAAATGGGAACATATTATTATGCAGATCGGCGGCCCTGCATCGCGGCGCGATTTTGTCTTACAAGACACGATCACGAAACAGACCAATACCTGGAGCTATCCTGATGGTGGTAAATATTGCTACAAGATCTGGTCAAACACGCTCTACACCAGCGGCGTATATCGCGACGGCTACGGCGAGGGTTGCTACACACTCGAGCCGGGCAAAAACTACAATTGGCAGATTGCCTTCAAAAAAGGCACGGGCAGTGCTTTTTTTAATATCGTGTTAGAAGCGGCTAGGAAATAGCCGCCTTAAAATCTATCGCAGTTTCAAAATCTAACGCCTCGCGTGTCACCGGATGTGCAAACGCCAGCCGATGTGCGTGTAGACAGAGTCGATGATATTCCCGCCCGCCACGCTGAATGTCGCCGACTATTGGATGGCCGATCAATTCGCAGTGGATCCGCAGTTGATTCGTCCGACCTGTGACCGGCTCCATCTCGATCAGCGTCGTTGACGCACCCCTTTCGCGAACCCAAAACCTCGATTCCGAATGCTTGCCGTCCTCTTTAACGCTCCACTGTTTTAGATCCGCAAACCGCCCTATCGGGGCCTCAATAGTTCCCTCTTCTTTTTCAACGATGCCGTCAACTAACGCCAAGTAACGCTTTTCGACACGCTTTTTCATAAAATCATTAGAAAGGTGGCGATGCGTGTAAGCTGTCTTTGCGACGACGACCAAGCCCGATGTTTGCTTATCAAGACGATGCGGCAATCCAGGTCTTATGATTGCGGATTGCGGATTGCGGATTGCTGAGTCCCGATCATTATTCTCCAATTCCTTTGCGATCTTTGCGTTTTTGCGTCTTTGCGTTAAAACTTTCTTATTGAGGTAATACGCAAGTGCATTCAGCATCGTTTGATTATTTTCACGATGCGATGGATGGACAAGCATCCCTGCGGGCTTATTGACAACGATTAGGTCGGAGTCTTCGTAAACGATCACAAGCGGAATATTTTCAGGCTTCATCGCCGTCACGCGGGTCTGATCGACCGTCACCTCGATTAGATCATTTTCACGCAGACGATAGCCGCGATTTTCCCAACGCCCATTTACCTCGCACCGCTCGGTTTTCACTATATCGCGCAGATACATCTTGCTCAGATCACTAAAACGGTCAAGCAAAAAATCCTCAAGCCGCATTTTCTGGGCATCTGCGGCAACTACGATCACAACTTTTTCTTCCACTTTTCTATTGTATCGCAACCAATTAGCATGGGTCGTTTAGCCCACAAGATTGTCGTCAGAATTATTACCGCTTATAATCAGGCATTGAGGATAAGTCCTACAATTTTGTCACAAATATCTAATTACAATTTAAGCATTCTGACCGGTATCAGTTTGGTCACAGCCGATTCTCGTGGCATTCGTACCGACTGCGGACTGATCCTAGATACTCTTAAAAAAGAGCTTGATGTCATATTTGGATTCGTCGGCATCCTACAAACCGAGACTGATAAATTCGACATTATCGCAGCGACGGGCCTCGATGCTGCCGATTTTCGCCGCCTAGAGACACGCGCAGGATCGAGTGCCCTTATGCGTGTTTTTGACCTGCGGGAATCGATTACGTTGCTTGTAAATGACGAGCCTTCGCTCGATTTTCTTTCTAATCCGGCGATCGTCGGCGAGTTGATTTCCGCGCCAATAATACTTTCGCAGGCATGTGTTGGGTCGATCTCGCTAGCATTTGATAAGACAAAGTTTAAAGACCGCAGCAATGTCATACATTTGCTTGAGATCGTCGCGGCTATGATCGCACAATCCTTACGTGCCGAGCGGCTCGAACGCGAAGAAAGCCGCAAGCTTGCCGAAGAAAACACGCATCTCAAGCAGGAGCTCAAAGAAAAATATGATTTCAGCCATCTGATCGGTAATTCAAGCCCAATGCGGCAAGTTTACGATCAAGTGACCCAGGTCGCCCGTTCAAATGCCACCATTATGATTCGCGGCGAGAGCGGCACCGGCAAAGAGCTGATCGCGAACGCTATTCACTACAATAGCCTTCGTTCCAAACGACCTTTTATAAAGTTAAACTGTGCCGCCCTGCCCGAGACACTGATCAAATCGGAGTTGTTCGGCTACGAGCAGGGTGCATTTACCGGTGCCGCAAAGCGTAAAAAAGGCCGTTTCGAGATGGCCGAAGGTGGAACAATATTCCTCGACGAGGTTGGCGACCTGCCTCCGCAAACTCAGGTAAAACTGCTTCGCGTGCTTCAGGAGCGTGAGTTCGAACGCCTCGGCGGTACCGAAACTATTAAGGTAAACGTCCGCCTCATCACCGCGACGAACAAAGATCTGGAGGCATCGATAATCAATAACTCTTTTCGCGAAGACCTTTTTTACCGTCTCAATGTCTTCACTATCTTCTTACCGCCCCTTCGCGAGCGCAAAGCTGACATTCTCCAACTCGCCGAGCATTTCATGAAAAAATACGAGGCGGAGCACGGTAAACGCATCCTGCGAATATCGACGCCGGCGATCGATATGCTGACGGCGTATCATTATCCGGGCAATGTCCGCGAGCTTGAAAACGCTATCGAACATGCTGTGCTCGTCTGCGATTCCAATGTAATTCACGGGCATCATCTGCCCCCGACGCTGCAGACCGCTGAGGTGAGCGGTACCGAAACTCGCGTCACGCTCGAATCTGCCGTCGCCGCTTTTGAACGCGATCTGATCCAGGACGCCTTGAAATCGACACGCGGCAACGTAACTAAAGCTGCAAAAATGCTCGATTCGACGGAACGTATCCTCGGCTACAAGATAAAAAAGTACGCAATTGATACAATTCGATTTCGGAAATGGAACGCAAAGAATTTCTCATAAAAGATTTGCCCGACCCAGAATCGGCGAGGCGATTCCTCGGCCAGCTGGCTGAGGCACATGCGACGCATCACGCTAAGTTGCTCAAAAATGAGAGCCTGCAGTCTGACGTGCTGACCCTCGTCTCGTTCAGCCCTTTGCTTGCGACGACCTTACTGCAAAATCCGGATTACATCGGCTGGCTCGACCGCAAACGCCTCGATTCGGGTGTTCGCGGCAAAGAAGAATTGCTCGAATCCCTCGCCCGTTTTTCGCTGACAAATTCGCAATTGGAGCCGCAGGTACTCTTCGCCAGATTTCGCCGCCGAGAATTATTGCGTATTTACCTCCGCGACATTCGCGGTCTCGCGACGATCGCCGAGATCACCGAAGAGATATCGCACCTCGCCGACGCCATTCTCGAAGCCGCTCTTAAAACCGCCCGCCGCGAGATGGACAATCGTTTCGGCTCGCCGCAGGAGACTGACGAAAAAGGCCGTGCGGCGTCTGCGCGTTTCTGCATTGCTGCCCTTGGCAAACTCGGTTCCCGCGAGCTTAATTATTCGTCGGACATCGACCTGCTTTTTCTATATTCCGACGAAGGCACGACCTCCGGCAGCGGCACTCGCGGTGCGGTGACAAACCGGGAATATTTCATCAAACTCGCCGAATACACCGCCAAACTCGTGGCAAGCTCGTCCGGCGAAGGTGCCGCCTACCGCGTCGATCTTCGCCTGCGTCCACACGGCACGCTCGGTGCTCTGGCATTGTCTGTCAAAGACCTCATCCGCTATCACAAAGTCGAAGCCCGCCCTTGGGAACGTCAGGTTTTGATCCGTTCGCGAGGATGTGCAGGCGACATAGATCTGTTTCGCGAGTTTTTCTTACAGGTCGAGGATCTTGTCTTTTCGACTACCGAGACCGTCGCGTCCTCGCTTCGCAACGTGCGTCTTTCTAAACAAAAGATCGATCTTGAGATGATAAACCGGCGTGGTTACGACGTAAAACTTGGCCGCGGCGGCATTCGCGAGATCGAGTTTATTGCTCAGGCTCTACAGCTTGCACACGGCGGCCAGGACAAATGGCTTCGTTCGCCGCACACTCTGATCAGCCTCGACCGTCTTGCGGACAGGCGTCTGCTGACCGAAGCCGAGCTTACAGGTCTCGCTGCCGCGTACGAATTTCTTCGCCGCACGGAGCACGTCCTGCAGATGGAAAACGGTGTGCAAACGCATACGGTCTCAGACGATACTGAAAAACGCGAAGTCTTGGCGCGAAGGATAGAATTCATCGACGACGGCGATTTCGAACAGAACCTGAAAAAACACACGGACTGTGTTGCGGGAGTTTTCACGCGGGTGTTTGGAGTTTCGCCTTTAAGCGGCCAGCATGAGGAAGAGCCGACTGAACTTGGAACTCCGAACGCTGAGATCCCCGACCTGCAGAAACGCACGCTGTCTCACGTGATGGCGTCGATAGAAAAATCCGACGTTGCCTACGCGGCAGACGAAACAAGTGTCGCTGTTCTGACCCGCATCACCGCCGTTTCGCCGCATTTTTCGGCGATGCTTGCGGCAAATCCCGACCTCGCCGCAAGTCTTCCCGACCCCGAAGCCGAGTTTGCCGAACCGGATTACGCCGTCGAGATGATGGATGCGGTCGAATCCACGCGCGATTTCGGCCAGCGTTTATCGGCGATGCGAAAGGCCTGGTCGCATCTTTTGATGGAGATCGTCGTGCGGGATATTTTCGAAAAGATCACGATCAGCGAAGCCAAACGCCTGCAGACCAAGCTTGCCGAGGCGTCCATCGCCGCCGCTTTGCGGGCCGTTCGCGACGAGCTTGCGCACCGTTACCACGACGAAAGCACTCATCTCGACCTCGCGATACTCGCTCTTGGCAAACTCGGCGGCCGCGGGCTCGATTACGACAGCGACCTCGATCTGGTCATCGTCTACTACGACCCCAAAGAGCCTCTTACCGACGTCACGCCGGCCGAATTTTACTCGCGTGCGGTCGAGCTTTTCGTCACCGCTCTGTCGTCGATGACCCGCGACGGCAATCTCTACCGCGTCGATCTTCGCCTGCGTCCCTTCGGCAGCAAAGGAATGTCCGCGATGTCGATCGATGCATTTCTCGGCTACATGCAGGACACGGCGGCAATATGGGAAATGCTGGCGTTTGTTAAATTACGTTTCGTCGGCGGTGACCTGAGCATCGGATTTAACGTCGAAAACGAAACCCGCCGCCTGATCCACGAACGAGCTGCCGCCGCTGATCCGGCTGAGCTTCGAGCCGAAACCCTACGCGTCCGTCACGCCCTCGAAGAGCAGCGTGCCCGCTCCGCTCGCGGCAAGGACATCGACATCAAATACGGTTCCGGCGGCCTTCTCGACGTTTATTTCGCCATGCGTTACCTACAACTCCGCTACAACATCCCGGATAGCGACGTTGAAGAAGAGCGTGAGACTAATAGCCGCTCGACCTTAGCAATGCTCAATCGTCTCCACAAACTTGCGGAAAAGAACGAAGTGGAAAATGGAACTCTCCCTGTCCCCTTTTCCCCTCTTCCCCTTTTCTCCTCTGCTATCGAGCTATTAACCGAGAGCTACACCTTCCTCGCCGCTCTCGACCACAATCTCCGCCTCACCGTCGGCCGCACGACCCGCGTTCCCGTCGCCAACGACAACGCCCTAAAGACCATCGCCGCCCGTATGCATCTCGCCAGCCCCGCCGACCTCCTCGAACACCTTACCATCCACCGCCTAAACATCCGCTCCGCCTTCGACACGATCCTCGCCGACCCGAAAGCGTAAGCTTCCTCTCCTGTCAGAACCGGAATCGGCAGCGACAGGGTTCTTGCTCTGAAAATCGGTTAATGCTAAAGTTTGCGGTGCGGGAAGCCGTCTTGGACGTAGGAGGTTGGGTTTCGACATGGCCTCGTCCCGCATCATCCCAAATGAATATTTTGCACTAGTGCGACAACGTACAGACAGGATTTTACTTCAAGCACAGGCTCAGTCTATGACCTCGCCTCACCCTACCATTGCTCAACGCGTCGCCACGCATCTTATAGACTACCCGCTCGCCGAACCGAGTGATGCCGCCATCCCGTCCGAGCAACTCCTAAATGATGTGTTAGATCACCTCCGCATGTTCCATCCCGGAGCTTACGACCACTTTGTCCCTCCAGTTCTACCAGTAGAATAAAACTATGAGCTTAAAAGCGATCAAGAACACCATTGTGCTCTAATTGATTTTAAGGTTCGTTGGCGTTCGACCGATCTTTCAAAAGCGATTAGGTTAGATGGCATACTACTGATACGCTCAGCGTATAGCGGACGACCCATATAACCTTCCGATCCGCTGCATTGCAAGCTACCAATGAAAGACAAGATCGACTTTTTGTTAAAAAGGGTCACGAAGTTTCAGACGCAGACGAAAAACTCGCTTGATAGCGAAGCGTTCGCGCTTGTCCGCCGTTCGCTGGAAAGTATAAAGCTCGAAATTTCTCATGGCACCCCAATCGACCCCGCGACTATTGATAGCATAGAGACAAGACTCCTGCGACTTGAAAATATCTTTAAAAATCAGAATAAAATGCTCTGATCAATAAGGTGGAGCGAGGTGATCCTCAACGTCTCCCACACCGTCAAAGGCCTCGCTCGATGCTCGACGCGACAAGGGCCTTGTATATACTCGACAAACTCGAAGCGATGCGTCCCACGCTTAGCAACGATCCCACCGTCGTTGCACAGTTTGAGCAAACTCTCGCCGAATGCCACGAAGCCCTGCGTCTCGACGCCGAGGCTCGCGGCCTTCCAGGAAAGATGTAAATACTGGCTAAAATGCAATCTCAATTGATCTCTACGACGGAGGAAATCGTTTCCACGAAGGGGGTAAACGCTCTGACGAAGCTCGCAAATGCTCTGACGACGGGGGCAAACGCTGTGTGAAGTCGGGCAACCGTTACGGGGAGACGGGCAACTGCCGCGGAAAGACGGGCAAACGCTGCGTGGAGTCGGGCAACTGCTGCGGAGAGACGGGCAACTGGTGCGGAGAGACGGGCGAACGCTACGGGGAGACGGGTAAACGGCGCGGGGAAGAGGAAAATGCTGGCGGCGACAAATATCTGTTGACGTCAAGGCTCTTTTTGAATATAGTTGGTATCGTTCCAAAACAAAAGACAAATAATTTTTTTAGGAGGACATTCGAAAATGGCAGATAGAGACTGGTATCCACGCAGCAGGGAGGCTCTGGCTATTTGGTGGGCGAATTTTACATTGCGGAGGCCGGATTTTGAGGCGAAGTATCCGATACTTGGGACGCTGAAAAACGAACTCAACGCGGCGGGGGCGTGGATGGATTACTGGGCCTCGGCTATGCATATTTTCAGCGACCTTGGGCAGCAGATGTCCAAATATTTTAATACTATCGCCGGTAATGATAAAAGCGCCGATCCGCCGCAGCCGATAAAGTGGACGATCCCGCCAGGAATGCCTGCGGAGGTGCCGCCGGGAATCGAAAAGATAATACGCGACGTTCGGCGCGATGTCGTCGGACAGATCGATTACGCGGTGGCCGACGGCGAAGCGTTGGGATTTGAAACCGTCGGTGCTAAGGCACTGAACCCGGATGTTCTAACCGCTGCTTTCGAGGTCAAAACGCTCGTCGGGTTTGAACTGCAGATGACCTTTAGAAAGTACGGAATGGACGCGATGCGGTTTGAGTTTCGATACAAAGGCGGCGACTGGCAGAGCGCCGGAACCCTCATTAACAGCGCCGGCGTGCTCCATATCCTGCCCCAAACACCCGGCCAGGCCGAACAGATCGAACTTCGCGCCGTCTATCTCAAGGGCAACGATACATTCGGCAACTACTCCGACACAAAAACCGCCCTCATCGCCCCGTAGATGATTGAAATCAGGCTATGGTCGTTTTTCGACTGTTAATATCTTCGAACCAGCACCGCGTGCAGAAGCGGTGCTTTTTTCTTTGCGTTAGCGGATAGTCGGCGGACATCGGCAGACGTTCGACGAGCATTTGCTGTTCGAGGTCGAGTTCGTCCCAATCCTTCATTTTCGGCAAGCCGCACTTTGGGCAGGTGTTTTTGTCTATCATTGTGCTGAAGATGAAAGAACCCAGTCGCTACCGCTCCCGGTTCTGACAATCTGAATCATTTGTTATACTTTTCGCGTATCAAAGCTGTCCCGATGTTATCAAATCTCGTCTAACCGATTATGAAAACTAGAATAATTCTGTTCGCTGCGACTATCTGTATTGTCTTTGCGCAATTTGCGTTTGCCCAGGACCCACTCAATGAGAAATTTGATTTCTACAACCGGGGCGATTACAAAGCCAATGTACCGCGTCCGCAGAGCATACTGCACTACGACGTGGGCGATTTTCATACGACCTACGCACAGATGGAAAAAGTGATCGAGTCGATCGCCGCCGCTTCGCCTGACCGTGTGAAGATAATGGACATCGGACTGACGAACGAGCATCGAATGCAGCATTTGATAGCGATCTCTTCGCCCGAGAATATCGCACGGCTCGACGACATCAAGGCGAATATCGCTAAGCTCACCGATCCGCGTAAAACCTCTGCCGCTGAGGCGAACACTATTGCACAAAACACACCCGCTATTGCGTGGATGGCCTACACCATTCACGGCAACGAATCAGCGTCGTTTGAGGCGATGATGCAGGTTATGTATCAGCTCGCCGCGTCTAATGAGCCGACAACGCTCGAAATTCTTAAAAACACCGTTGTCCTGCTATTACCCGGCGAAAATCCTGACGGACACGAGAGATTTGTTACGTGGTATAACTCTGTCGCAATAGGCGACGCCAACCGCTCCGCCCTCGAACACCGCGAGCCTTGGAGCATTTACGGAAGGCTCTCGCACTATCGTTTTGACCTCAACCGCGACACGCTTGCGATGACGCAGATAGAAACGCAGCACATGGCAAAGGCGTTTCAGGAATGGAATCCGCAGGTATCGGCTGACCACCACGGACAGCCTTCGCAGTACTTTTTTCCGCCCGACGCACTGCCGATCAATCCTAATCTGCCGCAGCCTGCATTTGGCAAATGGAACGAAATGTACGGTCGTGCCAACGCAAAGGCCTTTGACGCGAACAAGTGGGATTACTACGTCCGAGACGTGTTTGACGCTTTCTATCCGGGATATTGGGATATGTACCCGTCGATGAACGGCGCCATAGGTATGACGTTCGAAACGGATGGCGGCGGCACCAAAGGACTGCGATGGACACGCGATGACGGCACGATCGCCACGCTCCGTTCGGCGATAGCCAAGCACTACACGGCATCTATGACGACGATTGAGACGACTGCGAGAAATAAGGTCGAGCGTCTCAAGGATTTCTACGATTTCCGTGCGGGCGGCATGGCAGGTTATGCAGCCGGAAAGATGAAACGCGTCGTAATATTGCCGCAAAAAGACCCCGTCAAAGCCGCCGAGCTCATCGAGGTGCTCAACCGTTCTAAGATCGAGGTCAAGGTCGCGGACAGTGCGTTCACCTCCGCGTCCGCCCACACATACGGCACGGCGAATGCATCCGTCGAGAGCAAAACATTCCCTGCCGGTTCGTATATCGTCGATCTAAACCAGCCGCAGCGGATATTGATCAAATCGATCCTCGAACCCGACACACCGCAGGATAAGGCGTTTGTCGATGACAATATGGGCCGATTCAAACGCAACCAGATGAAAGGTGCCGGGCAGTCGAAAGAAGATTATGGTTTTTATGACATAACTGCTTGGTCGATGCCGCTTGCATTTGGGCTCGATGCGTATTGGACGGAGGACGGCGGTAATGCGTCGGGCACACTTGCGACCGACGAGACCATCGCCGCAGCAAAACGCGGTACGTATCCGGGTCGCGCCCAGATCGCGTACATTATTCCGTACGTTACCGATACAGCAAGTGCGATGGTTATGAAGATGCTCCAGGATGGTTTTCGCGTCGCCGTAGCCACAAAAACGCTCAACGCCGCTGGTCGCAACTGGCCGCGCGGCACATTCGTGGTCCGCGTCACGCGAAACACCGAAGCCCTTCATAACGAGGTCGCAAAACTCGCAATAGATATGGGCATCAATGTCACCGCTGTCAACACCGGATTTGCCGACGAAGGCGACACCGGCGTCGGCGGCCAGAATGTTATATCGCTGCAAGCCCCAAAGATCGCGATCGTCGCCGACGAAGCGGTCGATCAAACATCTTACGGCTCGATCTGGTGGACGCTCGACCGCTACGGCATTAAATTTACGCCAATGACCATACGCTCGATCAAAAGCGGCGGCCTGAAAGATTACAACGTGTTGATAATGCCCGACGGTTCGGCGAGCCAGTATATGTCGCTATTTGGCACAGGAGGAGTCTCAAGCCTGAAAGAATCGATATCGGACGGCGGAACGCTTGTCACCTCACGCGGAGCGTCCGTTTTTGCGACGCTAAAAGATGTAGGGCTGACAACCTCCAAGCTCGTCGGCAGCGTCGAAGATGAGGAAAAAGGCAAGAAAACGGATGCTGAGGAAGAGAAAAAACCAACGCCGTCGCCAACGCCTGCGACTTCTGTAAGGCGTGCGGATAATAAAAATATACCGGTCGAGCCAAATCCAAACCCGTCAAGCGAAGAGCTAAAGTCCGACAAAGCCGATGGCGTCTCACCGAGCCTGCCGCCGATAGCATCGCCTTCGGCGGATGCTAACAAGGTTCCGGTCGCCCTGCCAGGTTCGATAATGCGTGCAACGGTCGATCGTACAACCTACTTAACCTACGGCCTCGAACAGGACGAACTGCCGGTTTTGCTCGCAAGCGGTTTCTTCTTCCGCTATTCAAAGGAAGGCTCGAACGCCATCGTCTTTGACGCGAAACCTCGGAGACCTCTAACGCTGTCGGGCTTTGTATGGGCAGGCAATACCGAAAGATTACTGTCCGGCACGGCTTACGTTATAGACGAACCGCGCGGTTCAGGCCACACGATCCTCTTTGCCGAGGAACCATTTTTTCGCGGCATCTTTAGATCGAACACACGGCTGTTCTTTAATTCGATACTATTCAACGGAGTGTTCTAAGTTCAGAAAACTCGATGCAGCGCGTATTCTAGTGTACAGATGGGACTCAATTAATAGAGTATTCTAAATTAGTCATTATGTTCACGGTCAAGGCAGGTTACAGCAGCGATATTGAGATCAGGTCTAGCGTCGATAAGGTGCGGGAATTTTTCTTGAACATCACCAACTTCGCCGAGATGATGCCCGGTGTTGAGCAAGTTCACACTGATGCCAAGGGCATCGCTCATTGGAAAGTTCAGACCGAGGTTCCGGTCGTCGGGCATATCCTCCAAAAATTTGCGCTTGAGCTAGCCGAAAACACCGAAGACCGCGTCGAATGGTCACCGCTCAGGACCGAAGCCGAAAATTTCCTTCGGTATTCGGCCGATTTTCTCGAAAAAGCCAAAGACGTAACCCTCGTTCATTTTTCCCAAGCCGTCGAACTCCGCCGCAAGTCCTCCCGCGACCTGCATTCCCTCGCCTGGATGGCAGGCGAATCCATCATCTCGAACGAAATGACAAAAAGCATCACAAAAATGATCAAAATATTTATAGACCGTGCAAAGGAAAAGCTTGAAAAATAAAACTACGGTTTAGGTTATCGCTCCGCCGTCGACGATGACGACTTCACCGCTCATAAAGCTGTTGCGGTCGCTGGTCATGAAGGCGGCGTATTCGGCTAGTTCTTCCGGGCGGCCGAGACGGCCTTTGGAGACCCAAAAATCGTGCATTTGTAGCAGGCGTTCAGGCAGGGTGTTGCCGAGATCCGTGTCGAAAATGCCGGCGGCAATGGCATTAACAGTTATGCCGAAATTAGCGGCTTCGCGTGAGAGGCACTTAGTAAAACCGATCATCGCTGCTTTTGAGGTAGCGTAATGCACAGATGTGGGCAGGCTCCGCATCGCTCCAACCGAGGTGATATTAAGTATCGAGCCCGCGCGTTCGCGGATCATTTGTTTATAAAAAGGTTTGGTGACGGCAAACAGGCTGCCGACATTGGTATCGACAACGTAGTCCCAGCTTTTATCGGTAGTCGTTGCGAAATTGTCGGGTTTATTGACCGCCGCATTATTGACCAGAACATTGATCGACCCCCATGCATCCTTGATCTCGCGGGCGATGTGTTTCATACCGACGCGGTCGGTAACGGAAACTTTGAATGCGAGAGCACGGCGGCCGTGAGCCTCGATCTTTCGTTTTATTTCCTCGGCGAGGTCGTCACGCGAGTGATAATTGAACGCCACATCTGCACCCTCACGGGCAAAGACTTCGCAGATAGCGGCTCCGATGCCACGCGTTCCACCCGACACAAAAGCACGTTTTCCTTCAAGTAAAAGACTCAAGCTAATTTCTCCAGCAGTGAATAAAACACTAATTGAAAGGTTAATTAAATCGCGGTGTCATGACAAGTCGCGCTATCTAAAATAGTTTTTAGACAGGCGGTGCGGCGGCCTGTGCCTTTGGCCAAAGGGCATTGATCTCGTTGATGATATATTCAGTCGAATTTGGCATTGTCATCCCAATGGTCGCGGCTTTCATTCGCGAGTACTGACCGTTATCAGCGATAAGATTCTGGATGGTGGGGACAATATCGATGGAGCGTTTGAGCAAAATGCCTGCACCGCGCCGTTCGATAAGATGCGAAGTTCCAGCTTCCTGCGGCATCGGCGGTGTCGTCAAGTCTGCAATGATCGGCAATCTACATGCTAATGCTTCGAATGTCGTCAATCCGCCAAGTTTTGAGATCATCACGTTGGCTGATTGCATAACTTTTTCGATCTCGTCGGAATAGCCAATGACCTTGATCGGAAATTTGGCGGTCTTGGCGAGACGCTCGGCTTCGAGCCGAAGTTCTTCGTTTTTACCCGCGAGAAAGATCGCCTGAACGTCAAATTCACCGCGGACAAACTCTTTGAAGATCTTAGGAATATTGCCACCGCCGATCCAACCTGCATTAACGAACACCGTAAATTTGTCAGGGTCGAGTCCATAAACCCGACGGGCGTTTTGAGCGTCCTGCTCATCGATCTCGTGAAATTTCGGATCGACCGGCATACCCGATATCTTGATCCGCTCGGGCGATATACCGTAATCGACGAGTTGACGCTCGGCATCCTCATTTGCCACCAGGTAAAGTGATACATCATCACACGCCCAGCCTTTCCAAAACCCGTAACATGGATCAGTTACAACAGTTACAAGTGGAACCTTATCTATCAGATTAAGTTCGCGAAGGATGCGTGCAAAGATATGCTGCGTCAGAGGATGCACGCTAACGACGATATGCGGACACCATTTTTCAAATTGACCCCGAACATACCCAATGCAGCGTTTGTGAAAAAACTCACGAGTCTCAGGGCGTATTTTATTCATCGCCCAATAGAGATATTTCATCCAATGCTGCTTGTGTTGCAGCGTCCAGTTATATAGATTGACGAGCTTTTCTGTAACGTGATGCGAATCCTCAACCGCCTTTATCGTCCGGACCGCCGCAGACTCGCCTTTCCAAAATTTCTCTAATCCATCGGCGATCGTTTTAGCCGCAGAGCGGTGCCCGCCACCGGTATCGGAGGAAATTATTAGAATTTTTGGAGTATTGGGCTGCATTGAAATAGAATTTGGTGTGGTGGGATTTCAACCCACATGCCGTGCTTTCGCTCACAATTTTTCGGATTTAGTCACCAGCGTATCAGTATTAATGTCTTCGCCGGATCGTGAGCCAAGTCCCCTAAAGAGCGGTCCGGTATAGCTCCGGTAGGCAATGCATCCTCTTGCGCATGCTGACTTCATATCAGGCATCTCTGCCCACCACTCACTCATGCGGTTCGCACCCGCTGCACACCAAATATTTATGCCTTTAACGCAACTTCCTTAGCCGCGAGAAAGCTAGCATTTTTTGCGGCTTTCTTCATTTGCCCCTCGAGTTTGATGATATTTATCAAATGCCCGGGATTTAGAGGCAATGACGGGTAGAAACAGTTTGACTCGTGTGTACAGTAACAGCCATCTGCGACCTCTTTACGGCGCTCTTTCATTAGGTTGGTTTTCCAAGCGGCCTGAAAATCCCATTCGTAATCGCGTAAATTGAGCACGTCGGTCTTGTTTTCGCATGACGAAAGGGCACCGTTGTCGTATATCACGGCACCTGCCGAGCCGGCGTAACATTTGAGCTGCGCCTTGCCTTCTTCCTTAGTTTTGGCAATGATATCGTGCATGTAAATATCGACCGCCGCCTTAAAAAAGCCCGAATTACCGCCGTAATTATTTTTGAGAGTTGCGTCTTTAGTATCCTCCAGGATCATCTGAGATAACTGCTGATAACGCTTGTGGTCAAACTGCAATTCGATCGGATCGGCCGACGGCGGGCGAATATAGTTGATGTTCACCTTATCCGGTTTGAGGTCATATTTTAGAAAATCGTACCAGTCAAAGATCGTGTCCTCGTTTGAGTGCATCACGCATGTACAGGTTTGAATGTCGAGCCGCGGATATTGCTCTTTTTTCATCTGCTGTAAGGTCCGGGCCGTATGGATAGCTTTGTCCCAGCTCCCCTCTTTGCGGCGGATCTTTTCATGAGCGTCTTTCATACCGTCGATGCCGAGCGCAACGCTGACGTTTAGATTCGGGCATTCGTCCATTATCTGAGCTACATCCGGGAAAATTCGCGGATGGATCTGGCCGTTTGACATCAGATACACCGAATCGAGTTTGTTGTTTTCGTAGAATGCACGGACGATCTGCGGCAGGTCCTTTCGCGTAAACGGCTCACCTCCGGCGAGCACGAGCACACCGAGATTACCGCCAAGCGTTTCTGAGATCTTCGCGATCTCGTCGGTCTTCATCTGCAGCTTTTTACGCGGCCTGTCGTCCAATTCTTCAGTAAAAAAGCAGTGCGTGCAGCGCATGTCGCAGACGCTTGTCACCAAAATATTCAAAAACACAGGCGAGATCGGTCGTCCGACCAAAATGCCTGCGTATCTCTTAAAGATCTCTTTTGTTGCAAAATCCATTATCTTTTCCTGTTACTAATTGCCTTAGCCGCATTAAGCGAAAGAACAATTATTATCTTCCAATGTAACTTATTTGAGTCTTTTACGGCAACAACCGCTTTCCAACTCCTACCATCTCCACAGCTACTTAGATGCCGATATTTGACGCAGGTTCCTATCTATTTATCCTAGGCAGTCAGGCGTTGTGATAAAATCTGTTCAAATAAGCTCGATGGAGGCCTCGCGCTATGCTCGGCGTACTTAATAACTCGGTCTTGGCCTATGCAAATCGACAAGAAATAAAGTTTAGAGTTACATGTTTCGTCGTATTTATCTTGATAATAGTGCAACCACGCCCGTCGATCCTTTGGTCGTTGAGGCGATGCTTCCTTATTTGATGGGCAAATACGGAAACGCGTCAAGCATTCATTTTTTCGGTCAGGAAGCCCGTGCCGCCATCGACAAGGCCCGTCATCAGGTAGCAGCTCTGATAAATGCACGTCCGAATGAGGTCGTATTTACTTCAGGTGGTACCGAGTCTAATAATCTCGCGATCCGCGGACTTGTCGAATCGAATAATAAATACGGCAGGCACATAATCACATCTGCGATCGAGCATTCTGCCGTGCTTAACGTCTGCCAAGATCTCGAAAAGCAGGGATATACAGTCACTTATCTGCCCGTGTATGAAAACGGCATTATTAGAACTGATGATCTAAGAGCTGCGGTAAAAGAAGATACGATCCTACTCTCAGTTATGACTGCAAATAATGAGATCGGCACGATCCAGCCGGTGGGTGAGATCGGGCATCTTGTAAAAGATCTGCGTGCTGACGGTAAAAAAATCTGGTTTCATACCGATGCAGTTCAAGCCGCAGGAAAAATGCCGCTCGATGTCGAAGATATTGGCTGCGATCTTTTGTCTATTTCAGCCCATAAAATATACGCACCGAAAGGCGTTGGAGCGTTGTACGTTCGCCGAGGCGTGCGGCTGCATTCGCAAAATATCGGTGGCCATCAGGAACGTGAGCTTCGAGGCGGCACGGAGTCCGTGCCCAACATAGTCGCTTTTGGTAAAGCCGCAGAAATGGCACAGCAAGATCTGGCCAATGCCTCAAAATCGTTGAAAGCGATGCGCGACGAATTTGAAAACAAGGTCGGCGAGGCGATTCCCGATATTGTTTTCAATGGCGAACGCGAACAACGCCTTCCTAATATCTCAAACATATCTTTTCGAGCTGTCGAGGGGGAGGGACTCTTGATCAATCTCGATATGCAGGGCGTTGCCGTTTCGACCGGTTCTGCCTGCTCGTCCGGATCGCTCGAACCGTCTCCAGTCATCCGAGCCCTCGGCCGCGACGACGAACTAGCTCGCGGTGCGATCCGCTTTAGTTTTGGCCGTTATAATATTGCCGGAGACATTGAGCATGTGTTGAGCGTCCTCCCCGCTGCTGTCGAAAACCTCCGAAGTTTGTCGCCTTTGCATCGAAAATAAAAAAAACGGCCTATCAATTTAATGACAGAGCCGTCTTCTGTTATCTCCCGGTGTGGAAAGTCGGTGTTAACTAGTCGCTGATAAGTATGCCCACTTTCGATGTGTCGGCACATGTCGGAGTTTTTTCGCCGATGATGACGTATCCGAAGATGATGATGCCGGTTTTGCCAAAGATGATGATGCCGTCATTTTTGGTTTCGGTCTGAGTGCAAGGTGTTGCAACGACATCACTGATGAGGATACCGGCGTTTGCGAAAGTTGCTCCGAAGGTCATTACGAGGGCGAGGGTTAAAGTTGCTATTGTCTTTTTCATTTTTTTCTCCTAAAGTTTTTTTGTTTTGCGAGCACAATTGCTTCGCTCTGCCCTCTCTATTACAACCAGCGTGCCAAAGCGTGCCAAAGATTAACACAATTCCATAAACAATGTATTTGCAACATTTACAGACGTTTATATTGCTCACAAATGCTTATTCTGTTTTGTGGAATATTTGTATACCTTGTAACCAATCCTCGGCGACGTTTCTCCTAAGATGTTTCTTTCCAGTCATTTACCGAATTGAATACTTTCTATACATTCTTAGTGTGGATAATCGGTATACACCTTTGCTTTAGTTACGCGGATTTTTATAGCTTTTTAGACGTTAAACGTGTTAAACTTCAAATAATGGGTGTATAGCCCTCACACATCCCAATACTGCCGTGTCAACAGTCTCGCCGTTTGCCCCCGATATGGACCGTGAAACCCTCTCAAAAAATGCCAAAGGCATGATAATCGCCGCCGGGGCAATTTGTTTTGTGTTGGCGTGCGCCGGCATGTTTAGCCCCCGTCTGAATATTGGATTTATTTTGGTTTTGGCATTCTCCGTTATCGTTGCTCCGCGCATGAGCCTCGCACTTCCGCACTCCAGATTTGCGATCAGCTTTTCAGATGCGGCTGTATTTCTGACCTTTTTGCTTTACGGTGGGCCGGCAGCTATCGTTGTCGCCGCCCTTGAGGCTCTCGCAAGCTGTCTTTACCTGCGTTCTAAAGGATATACATTCACGCGATTAATGATCCCGACTAATATCTCGATCAATGTCGTCTCGATAACGATGACCTATTTGGTGTGGCTAAGTGTGCCGCAAGCTCCTTTTATTACGCCCGATGTCGGCACCACTCAACATTTGATCGCGACAGTTGGCAGCCTCGCAATAGTTCAGTTCGTGGGTGGATCTATCATTACCTCAATATTTCTTAGCCTTCGTGATGGTTCGAGCCCGTGGGTTATTTGGAAACGAGACTGCTTTTCGAGTTCAATGACGCAGATCGTCGGAGCCGGACTCGCGGGAATGATCTTTAAGCTCATTAATTTTGGAGATCTAGTCACGGGTATTATCGCTTTTGCGGCATTGGCTATCGCATATTTGAGTTATCGCCAGTCACTAAAAGAAGCTAACAACGCGATGGGGCAGGCCGAATCAGCCGAACGTGAGCGTGCAGAGGTCGAACGCGCTCGCCGACGGGAGGCTGAAAAACATGCAGAGCAACTGACATTTTCTCTTCAAAAAGAAGAGCTTGCTAACAAAGCCCTACGCAAAAGCGAAAAGGACCTGCAGCACGCAGCTCTATTCGATTCGTTGACAAATCTGCCAAACCGCAAGCAATTCGGAGACATACTTGGAAAGCTGATCGACAAGTACAAGGACGATCCTTCTCTCAATTTTCACGTGTTGTTTCTCGATATATGTAAATTCAAAAATATCAACGACAGTCTTGGTCACACACTGGGCGACAAAGTACTGATGATTGCCGCAAAGCGTTTTGTGAGAATGCTCAATACATCAGATATGGTCGCTCGTATCGGCGGAGACGAATTTGCGATCATCCTTAAGGATCTGAAAACCGTCGGCAAGGCCCAAAAAGTAGCTCGCCGTATTCTCGATAATATTGCTCAACCTTTCTCATTGAGCAGTAATCGCATCTCGATCAGCGTAAACGTGGGCATTGCTCCATGCGACGCCGAATACAACACGCCCGAGGAAGTACTTCGCGACGCGGATATCGCGATGCATTACGCCAAAGAGAAAAGCCTCGGGGTAGCAGTATTTACGAAAGAGTTACGCGTACGCTTTCTTGAACGCGTACATTACGAAAACGACCTACGGAATGCTATCGACCGCAATGAGTTGTCGATGCATTATCAGCCGCTTGTTGACTTACGGGACGGTCATTTGATGGGTGTCGAGGCTCTGTTGCGATGGCATCACAGCGAATTTGGAAATATCCCGCCAAATAAATTCATCCCCATCGCCGAAGAATCCGGGCTAATTATTCCGATCACTGTGTGGATACTAAAGGAAACAACCATGCAGTTAGCCAGGTGGCAAAAGATCGGAACCGCTCACAAAAACCTAGTAGTTAGTGTAAATATCTCCGGCAAGCATCTGTCTAATGACGACCTGATCGACGATGTCGAAAATGCTCTCGCAATATCCGGGCTTGCCCCGCAACATCTCAAGCTCGAGATCACCGAAAGCTCCGCGATGGAAAATGCCGAGCATACGATAAACATGCTCAACCGTTTGAAACAACTCGGCGTCCAGCTTAGCATCGATGATTTCGGCACCGGCTATTCCAGTCTCAGTTATTTACATCGTCTGCCGTTCGACACGCTTAAGATCGACCGCTCATTCGTTTACAGCGTCGGCGAAAGCGGAGAAAATTCTGAAATACTGCAAACTATCATCTCACTCGCCAAAAGCCTGAAAAAGAAAGTCATCGCCGAAGGCATCGAAACCGAATCGCAGCTTTCTCTGCTGCAAAACCTCGGTTGCGACTACGGTCAGGGCTATCTGATGTCGCGTCCGCAAACCCGCGAAAATTTAGAGACCGCTCTCTACGAGGGCCGCAACTGGTTACCAGTCCAGATCGAAGATACGATTATCTGTGACCACGTCGAAGTTGAGGAAGCTCTACCAGTTTTCTAGTCCAAGATTTTGTAATAGCCACCTCGCGTTCTATACTTATCGAAAATCTTTTCGATAGGAGAATTAGTGCGTTATGTTCAAGAAGTCATTTTTGTTTCTTATAGTATGTGCATTTTTAGCGTTGAGCGTCCCGGCTCAGAAATTTGATTATCCGAAACCCCGTCGTGGCGATCAGGTTGATGATTATCACGGAGTAAAGGTTGCGGACCCGTATCGCTGGATGGAGGACGTTGATTCCGCTGAAACAAAGGCTTGGATCGACGCAGAGAACAAGTTAACTAACTCATACCTTTCAACCATCCCTCAGCGTGAAGCATTAAAGGCCCGCCTAACGGAATTAACAAACTACGAAAAGATATCGGCACCGTCAAAGATCGCTGAGGGCTTTTACCTCTATTCGAAAAACGACGGCCTGCAAAATCAGAGCGTGCTTTATAAAGCGACCTCGATCAATGATCCGGGAGCCGTTTTCTTTGACCCGAACAAGATCCTCGCCGACGGCACCGCTGCATTGAGCGGCTCAAATTTTACCGACGACGGCAAATTATGGGCTTATGGCGTTGCAATTGCAGGCAGCGACCGAACCGAATGGCACGTGATGGATGTCGCGACCGGCAAACTGCTGTCCGACACGCTCGCACCTAACCGCCAAGGCGTAAACGCCTGGCTCAAGGACAACTCAGGCTTTTACTACACCGGCTATGCCCCGACGGAAAAGGGGGCTGAGCTAAAGGCTGCGACGAAATTTCAAAAAGTGTTTTTTCATAAATTAGGAACGCCGCAATCGGCTGACTACGTCGTTTATGAGCGTCCCGATAACGGTGACTACTTTAGCGGCGTTG
>JBKJRA010000193.1:0-4906 GCA_046594975.1 Pyrinomonadaceae bacterium
CCGTTTTCGTCAACGACGGGCAGCTTTTCAATGCGGTGTTTTTGCAGCTTTACTTTTGCTTCGTCGAGCGTTGTGCCGACCGGCACGGTGACGAGCGGCTGCGGGGTCATTATCTCAGACACGGGAATGTCGAATCGCGTCTCAAACCGCAGATCGCGGTTTGTGATAATGCCCACAAGCAACCCATTTTCGTCCGTCACCGGCACACCACTGATCTTGAAACGCTCCATTATCGTGAGAGCTTCGGAGACCAGTTTATTCTGTTCGATGGTAACGGGATCGACGATCATGCCGGATTCACTGCGTTTTACTTTATCGACCTCTTCGGCTTGTTGAGCGACCGCGAAATTCTTATGAATAATACCGATACCGCCCTGCTGAGCTAAGGCAATGGCGAGCGAAGCCTCGGTGACGGTATCCATCGCCGACGAACAAAGCGGTATATTCAGGCTTATGTTACGCGAAAATTGTGTGCTAGTATCGGCTTCGGTCGGGAGTATTTCGGAGTAGGCCGGGACGAGCAAAACGTCGTCAAATGTCAGGCCTTCGTTGATGTCTGTGATTTCCATATCCAATTATAAACAAAAATACCCGCGGTTAAAAATCGCGGGCTCCTAAATCTCAAATTTGAGATTTTAAATTTCAAATTGTTTATATTAATTAGGCTTATTCGCTGCAGGTTTGGGCTTTGTCGTCATCATAGTCGGCGGAGCCGTATTTGCAGGTTTTGTATTAGCCGGTGGCTTGACCGCTGCATTAGCCGCATTATTTGCTGCTGTGCTGGGTTTGACAACCGGCGTTGCCTTAGGCTGAGTAGTTGTAGTCGTCGTTGTCACGGCAGTATTCGCATCGACATTGGCATTTGCATCAGTAGCAACTTGCGAAACCTCGGTCGAAACTGATCCGTTCGACCAGATCTGAGCCAGATTGTCTTTATTGATCGTAAATTCGATACGCTGCCCTTTGCGATCAAGCGGTTCCGCAGGTAGAGCGATCATCTTCCCGTTGATCGTCATCTGCACGGCCTTAGCGTTCCAACGATTGTAGTTGAGAATGAGCGACTCTTTGGGCGAAAAACTCACGCTCGATTCGGCGGCGATCTTGTTGTCGGCCTTAACACCGTCGCTAGTCGATGTGATCAGCACTGGTTGCCCAACGGCTTTGATCTCAACCTTGAGCGTTGCCATATCAGGAGCACCTGACGGCGAAGTTTCACTATTTGCCTTAGTAACAGAGGATTGATTTGAAGTTGTTGATGCCGATTTATTAGCGACTGGCGGTGCAGATGGCTGACGTAAATAGCTGATAAGCCACAAGATTCCGCCCGTCATCAACCCCAAAATCACGACCGCAACAATGATAGTTGGGATCATCGACGAACCCGATTTGTCGTCGGTCAAAACCTCGGGTTTATATAATTTCAACTCCGGCTCGCCGATATCTTCATTTGCGGCCACAATACGGCTGTAGTCAGCCAATGCTTCTTGTTCGTCAACACCTACGTATTTGGCAAACGTTTTAAGGAAACCCTTATTAAATATGCCTCCTGGCAGGCTGCGGTAATCATTATTCTCTATACATTCTAGATACTGCGACGAGATGCGGGTCTGTTCGGCGACCTCGCTTATGGATATACCTTTCTCTTCGCGGGCTTCCCGCAGTTTTTCACCAAGTGTTAGTGACATTATTTACGCTTTCGACTGACGTGTATGGTTAAAAAATATGCAAATCTTTGATTTGAAATATAGCGTTCAACGGTAAGCAATGTCAATTGATTCGCATAGGTTTTAGACATTGATTATTGCTTTGTTTTCGCAATTTGGCTTATCATGTTTGGGCATTGCAACTTACTTATTATAATATCGGTAGAGCAATCCAATTAGCGAGGAAAAATCTATGAGTTTAGAAGCGTTAGGCATGGTCGAAACGAAAGGCTTTGTAGGAGCTGTCGAGGCAGCAGATGCGATGGTCAAGGCTGCCAATGTTAAGCTGGTCGGCAAAGAATATATCGGTGCCGGTTACGTCACGATATTTGTTCGCGGTGACGTTGGTGCTGTCAAAGCCGCTACTGATGCCGGTGCAGCTGCTGCACGTCGTGTCGGCGAACTGATCAGCGTCCACGTCATCCCGCGTCCTCACGGCGAAGTCGAACGTGTCTTGCCGAAAGGCGGAGCTATCGGCTTGAGCCCTGACGAAAAGGCACTACAGGGCGGCGGCGGTCGTCAGCTCGGTTCGGGTGACGAAAGCGGAACAGGCATTCAGGGAAGCAAAACCAAAACAGGGAAACAGTAGGAACAGCGGCACTAAGCAGCGGCAGAAGCAGTAAAGTCTAGGAAATCTAGGGAGTTCTGCCAACTGCCTTACAGCTACTGCCTACCTTAATGAGATGGGTGATAAGGACCTAGTTGCTCAGCAGGAAGCTCGCGACGCGGTAGAAGCCGCGTCGTTTGCCTTTCGGACGGTTGCGCAATTTAGCCAAGCTAAAATAGACGAGATCTGCGAAGTGATGTCCCGCGCCGCTTTGGGCGAAGCCGCACGGCTCGGCAAGATGGCGAACGAAGAGACCGGTTTTGGCAAGGCTGAGGACAAACGCGAAAAGAACCGCTTTGCCGCTGAGGATGTCTGGAACTACTTCAAGACGCTCAAGACCGTCGGTGTTGTTCGTGACAATGACAGCATCGTCGAGATCGCTAGTCCACGCGGAGTCGTCGCTGCAATTATTCCTTCGACCAATCCTACATCGACGGCGATTTTCAAGATCATCATCGCGATCAAATCTCGCAACACCATCGTTCTCTCGCCGCATCCTTCGGCAGTCAGCTGCATCGCTGAAACTACTCGCGTTATGCGTGATGCCGCGATAAAGGTGGGATTACCCGGTGACGCGATAATCTGCCTGACAAATTCGACTATCGAGGGCACGGAAGCATTGATGAAACACCGTAACACCGCCGTTATCCTCGCGACAGGCGGCACGGGCCTTGTGAGAGCTGCGTATTCTTCGGGAAAACCGGCGTTTGGTGTCGGGCCGGGAAATGTGCCGGTGTTTATCGAGCGTTCGGCAAATATTGTAAAGGCAGTGTCTGATATTTTGACAAGCACTTGCTTTGATAACGGCACGATCTGCGCGTCTGAACAGTCGGTAGTTGTGGACGCTCCGGTCGCGGATCAGGTTCGTGAACAGTTCAAACAGCAGGGCGGGCATTTTCTCAATAGCAGCGAATCTGATGCCGTTGCGAAAATATTATTAACACCGCAGCGAACATTGAACGCGGGCATCGTCGGTAAATCGGCTAAGTATATCGCCGATCTCGCGGGAATATCGATCCCCGAAGGCACTCGTTGTCTGCTATCGGATTGTGGCGGTGTGGGACGTGACTACCCTTGGTCAATTGAGAAATTGTCACCGACTCTGGCATTCTTTGTCGTTGACGGCGTTGAGCAGGGTGCGGCACGTTGTCAGGAGATATTGCGGTTTGGCGGCATGGGCCACACGTCGGGGATGCATACGCAGGACCGTGCGGCGGCGATAAAATACGGCGAGCAGATGCCGACGGCACGCGTTATTATCAATTCGCCGACAACGCACGGGGCTATTGGATTTTCGACCGATCTTGCACCGTCGATGACGCTCGGATGCGGTTCGTGGGGCGGCAACGTCACCTCCGACAATATCTCGCCGCATCATCTGATGGATATCAAGCGGGTGGCTTTTGAGACGAAGCCGGTGAATAAGCAGTCAGTAGTCAGTAGTCATCAGTCAGCATTTAAGAGTCAGCAGTCTGCTCCGGTTATGCAAAAGCGAGCTAGTAGAGAAGAGATCGCGGCGATCGTCGACGGGTTCTTAAAACAGAAACTTGCTGAGACTCCGGAGCCTCCGAAAGCTGCTACATCCGAAGTCAAGACCGTTGTTCACGAGATCACGCCGGAGAATGCAGTGCAAAAGCCTGTGCCGATCCAGACGGTCGATTTTGTTAGCGAAGACGATGTTCGCCGTGCGGTCGAGAAAGGCGAGAAGATATATATTTCGAAAAAGACGATCCTCACGCCGTCGGCGCGTGACCTGGGCGAGGAAAAAGACGTATTTGCGAGAGTCTAATAGATGGCGGAAACGACAAAAGACAAAGCAGTGTGTGGTAAATGCGACGCAGAGGTTCGCGAAGGCACGACCTTTTGTTACAACTGCGGAGCACAGGTCGCGGCTCCTGAGGTTGCCGCACCAGTAGAGAAAACATCCGTTGACGAAATCGTCGAAGAAAAAACCGACGATACTGCGACATCCGGAGAGAAGCTCTCGCGTGCCGCCGAGCAGCGTCGCAAGGCTCGCGTCAGCCAGCGTAAGTCTAACGAATACACTTGGGAGCCAACGCCGGATTCGCCGCTTGTGCTGATCATCGCTTTGGTTATCGCCGCCGTCGCTTTGGCTATCGTCTTTGTGACGGTATATTGGAAATAGAAGACGCCGTTTATGATCCTAGCTCCGATATTGATATTTTTTCTGGCGATATTTATAGGCGTCGCGCTGCTCGCCGCAGTTATATTTTTTATGTCCCGCAGAAAGAAAAAGGGATAGTTAGAGGTAATTATGCAAGCTCTGGGAATGGTCGAATGTTTTGGGCTCGTCGCTATGATCGAGGCCGCTGACGCAATGGTCAAAGCCGCAAACGTCACGCTCGTCGGTTACGAACGCATCGACGCAGGGCTCGTCACAGCCATCGTCCGCGGCGAGGTCGGAGCCGTCAAAGCCGCCGTCGATGCCGGAGCCGCCGCCGCCCGCCGCATCGGCACCGTCACCGCCACCCACGTCATCCCCCGCCCCCAGGACGAGATCGACGAAGGCATCCCCGTCCTCACAACCGGCGAAACCACTAGAAAGAAGATCTCAGGCTCCGTGCCGGAATAGTAA
>JBKJRA010000326.1:0-9760 GCA_046594975.1 Pyrinomonadaceae bacterium
CAAATGACGGCGGCTGATCTCGACGTCGCCTGCGAGCGGGATATCGACCGGCTTTGATTTAGAGCCGCGTCCGATTACGATCTCGTTTTGATAGACTGGAATGACATTTTGGCGAACGCCGCCGCGCCAGACCTCTAGCCGATAGATCTCGACCTGACGGCTTTTAACGTGCGTCATCTCCTCAGCGTCTTCGGGGGCGAGCGGGACGGCTTGCTGGATATTTGAAATGGTCGGCGCCGGCTGTGCCTGACGTGTGAACGGAGCGGCCGTAACTGGCTGTGTGAGTTTGGGCTCAGCGATGGGCGGCAGATTTTTCGGACGGGTCAGGACGCCTGTTTTATTTCCTGCCGAATCTTCCCAGCTGTGCTGGACGCGAACGTCTCCTTTTGCAAGGGTTCCGTCGATCCGCAATTCGATAATAAATGATTTTGTCTCGAGTTTTTTCTTACCGGCGATCTCTTTCGCACGCTCGGCGAGTATGTGATAAAGACCCTGTTCGAGGCCTTTACGCTTGACTCCCTGCCATTCCTTGTCGTCTTCGCCGCTCAAGAAAATGGTATATTCGCTAGGTATTATCGTCGTTCCCTGCGGAAGCGGCAGCATCTCGGCCTGCATCACGGCTTCGACGGCGCGGGCGATCTGCACGATAAACTCTTCGGCTTTGCTGCGCGGTTTGACCTGCGCGTCGCGGGCCGCCTCTTCAAGTACCATTTCCGAGGAATCGCCATCGATCCAACGTCTGACTTTTTCGAGAATGCTCAAGCTATTAACTCCTCACCAACTTAATTATCGCTTAAATCGAGATATTTTCCATTCAGCCAACCGCGTGTCAGATTAGCCGCAACGGGACGAATACGTCCTTGTTCCACAACATCAACTTGATACCAATTATTTTGTGAATTTACAATTTTGACCTTCGAGTTTTTTGTAACCAAGCCGATCGGGTCGTTGTCGGTATTCGGCGAAGGCCGCAGGTAAATGTCGGTGTTCGCGGTGGCGGTTTTTGTGGAGAAAGGATTGTTGATATTCGGCAATATGCTTTTACCACGCATATAACTCGCCGTACCGTATAGAATACCGGTGAAACCGATCAATATAATTAAAAATACTGTCGCACGTTTGAGTGTCCGGTGTTTTTTGGGCTTTGTGAGCAATACGTCGCGTGTCGTCGGGAGTTTCTTTTTATTCGAGTTTGCCTGAATATAACCACCCGCTACTGCAGGTGTTACAGACACGTGCCTTGCTTCGACCCGTATCGCAGGATATTTCGATACGTGCTGAGCACTCGCAGGCTCCGTCGCCACCGTATTTGGCCGCAGCTCAGGCAGAGAGCCAAAGCTTGGCTGCGATGGGGCGATCGGCGAGTAGCCGCGGGCGACGTGCGGCTGAGGCACTGCGATGTCTGATTTTAGGACGGTGCTGAATTCCCCGTCCGCGGCTATCTGACGAACGGCGGCGAGATCCGCCCATAATTCTTCGACCGACTGCGGACGCTCGCGAGCATCTCTAGATGTGGCTTTGCGAAGTACGCGCAGCAGTTCGTCAGCCAATTCTTCATTTTTTACTGAATCCGGCAGAGACGTTATCGGCTCATTTGCGAATGCTTTCGGAGCATCGCCCGTTATTAATGTATATGCAGATTTTGCCAGCGAATAAATATCTGCGGCGGGCGTCAACTGCGAAAAAGACAGCGTTCCGGTCTGACCTGCGAACATCGGGCTGTGCTCGGGCGGAGCGTAGATGTTGGTGCCGACGCGGGTTATCGGCGAGTCGGATATATTGACGCGTGCGACGCCGAAATCTGCGATCTTTACTGTCACAAGATCAGCCGTAAGAAGCAGATTTTGTGGTTTGATGTCGCGATGGATAATTCCCCGCTCGTGAGCGTGACCGAGCCCCGCACATATCTGCTCGATGTAATTGAGGGCGTCTTTGAGCGGTATTTTCTGCCTGCGTACGAGGCTTTGCAGGTCGCCGCCTGCCAAGTATTCCAAAACTAAATAATGAAAGACAGTACCGCTCAAGTCACGGGCCGTGCCGTGGCCGATGCGGCTGATGATATTCGGGTGACGAACACGGTCGAGAGCGACGGCTTCGTTTTGGAAGTTTTCGACAAGGGTGCGTTCGAGGTCGGCGTCTAGATCGTCCTGCAAAAAGACGTTAAGAGCTTTGATCACAACCGTGCTGTGAGGCGATTGGGGTGACGCGATGGTGTCGCGGGCGACAAATATCTCGGCATAGCTGCCCTTCCTAAGCTGCTCGCGGATATCGTATCGCCGGTCGAGCCGGCAGTTAATCAGGACAAGCTCTTTCATCTGACAAGTGACGAGGGATAAGTGGCAAGTTCGAAATCAGAACATTGGCTCGTAATCACCCGCCCCTAAAGCAAGATAATCCCTAGATTCAATTACGATAACATACTCGATAAGTTCAAAAAACGAATTAGTATTCTGAGTAACCAAAAGCCGCAAAGTACTAAAAAGAAATTTAGCCACAAATTACACTGATGGCACGAACTAGGATCTCCTATTATTCGTATGGTTAGTGTAATTTGTGGCTAAAAAGTTAGATGATCGCGTCTGCTAGTCTTAGTTCACGCGCTGGAACCCTGTCATTTGGATATTTTGAAAATACGGCGTTCCGGGCGGGAGCCGGTTAACGTCGAGGAACGAAGCGTCAAAGATCCAGTTTCGACCTGGCGGACTGTAAACATTGTTACAACATTTGAACGGTGCATTGTTGTTATGCGAATTGAAAAGATTGATAAGCGAACCGGCATAGTTAAAGCGGGTTCCCCAGTTTTCAAGAAAACGCATAAAATTATGAACACCGCCATTCATCTTAAGATCGCCACCGCCCTGATTTGGCGTGGCGTTGAGCGTCGTAATTGTATCGCCAGCAAGCATTGCAAAACGCATAGTGGTCTCAGTCGAAGGCCGGCTGCCGAGATTGAACGGATTGACAAAACTATTAGCGTCGCTCCAATTATTTGACAGGATTATGATCGCATCTCCGGTGACAGACGCAGGGATGTGGCTCGAAGTACCCTGCGGCAGATAATCGGTCGAAACGGTCGGCGTGCCGACGCTGGCAATACCGGTCGCATTGTAATTACCCTTAACATAAATGCCGGTCTCAGCCGCCGCAGCAAAACCTCTCGTGTTAGCAGGCGTAGTGCTGTCGTAGATTCCTGGAGGCTGTGTGCCGTTTATCAGACGAACGCCTCTCCGGTAAAATTTATGTTCGAAAACAGATGCAATGTCAGGTGAAATATTGCTGGCCGCTCCGGTGTATCGCGGTGCTTCGTTTGTGTAATCGGCCTGCAGCGTTCCATTTTTGTTTATATCTTCACCGTCCTGGAGTAGTCCGTCGTTATTGCCGTAAACATCCTCCATGTCGTATTCACCGTCGAAATCGTAGTCGCCGCGGCGATCTGATACGTAAAATACCCAGCCGTTATTCTGCGGAATATCGGTCGAACGAAGCACATGTCCAGTCGCCGTGTAATAAGGCGTATCAGTCGGCATGTTTGAGTTAAATGTGCCGTCGAGAAATAATTTAAGATTGGCGACATCGATATCGACCATACTCATCACGCCCGCCCAAGGAACATTGGCTCCGTATCCCGGTGCGGTCAAGCTTTTGGGGTCAAATATAGATTGCGTATCATTATAGAGGCCCTCGCGTGTATCAAACATTTCGATCGGAAACGGAGACACGCAGTTTTGTGCAACACCGCTAATCGCGACTTTTCTGGTAACTGCAAAATTATCCCCGGTGAAAATGTAGCTGCCGTTGGTGTAATCTCCACCGTTAACTATTGTCCAGCCCGTTCCAGAAGAACAGCTGCCGATACCGGCAGTTCCGGCCTTTACATAGTTATAGGTATTGCCGCTGTCGGTAAAGTTAGAAATAAATGTATTAGGATTCGAAGCTCCCGTCGTATTAGGTATCGCCGGACCCTGCATCAAATATCGCTGGAGCTTGATGATCGAAAATTGGTCTATCTTATTGAGTAGATAGTTTGGATCAGTCACAACGAAGGTCGTACCGACTGTTTGTACGGCTTCGGTAACGCCAAGTGCCAGAATATCTTGTGTAATGTCTTGGGTATCATAAGTGATCGTCGCTGCGTTATAAACCACGGTTTCGACCTTGATCCACGTTTCCTTGCTATTAGCACTATACAATCGGTCACCATTGACCTGAGTAGCGACATAATTACTTGGCAGGGTTCCGCCACTCGTCATTGTCCTAGGTTGATAGCCGTGTAGCGTTCCGGCTATGGTTCCGGCGGTTTGACCTGCACTATCGCCGTCAAGTCTAACTCCGCAAGCGGTTGTGACGGCAGTACCAGTGGTGGTTGCGCATCCCGGTAGTTTTGCTTTGCTGTCTGCAAGTGAAACACGGATGCCTGTCTTGTTGTAATAACGATCAGAAGCTGTAACTTTGTCGTCGACGGTCGTAGCGGTAACAGGAACGATATTAGGGCTCGCAACGGTTCCTGTACCGTTGTTCCACAGATCACCGATATTTTTGCCGCGTTTCACAACCTCGACCAGATCCATTCCTAGTCCACCAATATCGCTGTTTAGCTTGATCGGAAGCTGGAGTGGCTTGGTATGAGCGAGCAGGTTTCCCTGGAAAGTATTTTGAAACGTCGGCCAACTGGCGTTGGAATAAGCTGTCGGCAACGGACTGGTTGTTACTGCGCTGCCATTTACAGGGCTCGCAAGAACGCTGCCCATATTATGATAAAGCTGCACATAAGAGCCTGAGGCATTTTTGATGAAAACGTTTTCACCCCAATTCGAATAAGACGTGCCGTTTTTAGAAATATCCGTGAAAACTTCGTTGGCTGCACTTACTTTTGACGAAAAATAGACTCCCGTTCCAGCCATCAGAAATAGTGAACCATTGGTATGCACACGTCCACCAAAATCAAATCTCGGCCCAGGGTGAAATTCTAGATCGTCATCGTAGAAAATACCGAACTGAAAGATCGGGATACGATTATTGAGAAACTTACGACGCAAGGCGACCTGCACGCCGTTTTGTTTGTCAGTGGCCAGCGAATCGAGTTGCCATTCGTCGCGACGGGCATATAATCCCTGAAACATCTCGCCGGTCATAACGACATCTTTTGTCGCCTGTGTCTGCGTAACTGTCTGTGTAAAATTATAATCGTTATCAAAAACGGGTGGAACCTGATACTGAATTCTTGTAATGTCGGAGCTTGAGATCGTAAGTTTTGTTTCAAATATCTTGTTAAAATTGCGCGTCAGTACTTCAAGACTTGCGTTTGCCGCCTCAAATGTCTTTGTCTCAGCTTCGTCATTCGAAGCAGCGATCGTTTCGCTATTAGTCCGAGAGACGGCGAGAGCGACAAATCCCATCAACAAGATCATTACAAGCAATGCGATGATCATCGCAGAGCCGTCCTGATCACCATTCTTGCCCCATAAAAGCTTTCCAAACCGGTTTTGAATACCTGATATTGCGCGTTTCATCATTATAATTCCACCTGATAAATTATCCTGCGTCGTAACCTAAATTCCTGGTGCTGAATGTCGAGCTGAACGTGATCGACTCCGGTTTTCCGGTTTTTTCATCAACCTCGGTTGACTGAACTTTAACGGTTATCGTCATCTGCCTGATCTTGTTAAATCCCTGCCAATCGTCATCGAGCGTGCCGACGACGCCGTCCGCTCCAACCGAAGGGTTGTCGGTCAGTGTTCCATCGTCAAGGACGTATTTGATCTGAAAATCTTCGACGTTATACGCCATCGGCAATTCCTGGATCTGTGCCGTCGAACCAGCGCCGCGGTTGTTGCCATAGACGATACGGACAAGTGTGCCGTCGGATTTGACCTTGTAGCTGACCAGAAATACACGTTTTGCTGTTGCTGAATATGTCGTACAGTTTGTGTCTGAAGACGACGTACACTGCCTCAGTAAGCTGCCGTTTATACCTGTTCCGTTCAACGCCTGATTCAATCCGAGAGGATCTCCAGAGGCGAAATCAAAGGTGTTTGTCCCGCTGACTGCTGTCGCCATACCGAGGACCTGTGAGGTGTCAGATTCGATCAAATAGAGATCGTACGGTTGAGCCGCGACCGCACCAGTTGCTGTCTTGGATGTAAGCCGAGCCACCGCAGCGGAGCTTCCGGCTCCCACGCCGAGCAGGTCTATCATATTGCCGCCGTTAAAATCAACATCACGATAGGCAAACGAGATAGTATCTGTCCGTGTCGTTGTGACGGCGTTGAGGTTATTGGTATTGAGGTTGTTACCGACAATGATCGAGGTCAGCATGTCTCGTGCACTGTCAACATCGGCAGGAACGCCGAGCAAAATATTGTTGAAATTATCCGGAACGATCGCTCCACGCCTATGATAGCCGAGACCCGCGTTCAAAACGTCACGGCCTATCATGTGCACTGCGACACGAGCATTTTTTAACACATCCGAACGACGGCTCGCACGGTTACGGTCAAATCGCCCGATCTGCAGCAATCCGTATATCGCCCCTGTAACGACCAAAAAAATGACCATTGCGATCATCAGTTCGAGCAAGCTGAAGCCTTCCTGGCGATTTAGCCGGTACGTTTCGCGGTGCAATTTTCTGTTTAGATTCGAGATCATTCTAAGTTTCCTCTAGTAATTGGTAATGATCGTTGAGGCAGTCTCACTGCGTGTCGCCTGATTGACAAAATATTTAATATTGACATCTATACGCCGACGGGTATTAGGGTTAGGAGGCGAGGGTCGTTCCGGATCGGCAACATCCGTGATGACTATCTCGCGTTGGAAACCATTAGCCAATGCACTTGTGTTATTGGGGCGGCCGGATACGATACAAGGGCCCGATCCCGGACAGGCATCGTCAACCGTGCCGAAAACTCCGTCCCAGCCGGGCTCAACACGTACCGGGTTATAACCGGTTACAAAAATTCCATTTGACTGGCCTATCGGCACAGTCGTCATGACGTTTCGGATCGATTCCCAACCATCAACGACTCCGGCCCGCTGAATATCTTTCGCGGAGAGGATCGATTCGATGGTGGAAAGGGCCATCTGCTTGGCCATGATGCGTTTTTCCGATTCGAGCGAACGCACAAGATTAGCGGACAATGCTCCAGCCAGAGCAAGGACGCCAACCATCATGATCACGATCGCGATCATCACATCTATATACGAAAACCCGCTTTCTTTTGAAATGTTTTTGGACATAACTAATTTACCCAAACCAACAAACTAAGGGACAGAGTTGCCGGTCGCTCCGTAAGAACTGCTTCGACGCGAGTCTTTCCATTTGTTCGACGCAGCGGACGAGTGGTCGAATTCCCACATTCGGATCACACCGGTTGAGCCAAGCACTGTGATCGACCTGGCGATGTCTGACTGCGTCGGTGTTATCTTATTCGGAGCCCACATGTGAAGTGTTACGCCCGTCGCGACCGCCCCGGAACCGACCGCATTCGTTCCTGCATCAACAACCGTTCCGTTTGCCAGAAACCTAATAGTGCAGACATTTTGGCCGATACTCGGGGTGTAAACGCTCGTCTTAAAGACGGCATTAGGCACAGGTGCCGATTCGGCCGGATTATATGCGATCTCAGATGGACGCGTGTCGACCTTTACATTAGCTGGAGCAAATAATACAAATGACTTTAGGGCGACGTCATCGCTTGCTGACGTTGCATCTATATTTTCGTCGTAAAGTTTTACGATATTTGTCGTGAGATTGATCTCGACACGCATCGTTCTGCGTTGTGTTAAAGCACGTTGGCGTGCCTCCTGCATAATATCGGCGATCTGCGTCGCCTCATCATCAGGCTGATATGCTTTTTTGTGTGAGTTGGCGTAAAAAATCACGATCGCGCTCATCACTGCGATGATCGCAACCACAACGAGCAATTCGGTCACAGAAAAGCCCGACTCTGCCCGATGTCTTTTTAATAGCCCTTTTCTCATAATTCCCTGCGACGGCTGCAAAACCATTTAAATTGATAGCGATAAACTCAAATATGGGGGCACTAACTAATGAAAGTAGAAATAAATAAACATTTCCAAAAAAGATTTTACATTGTTTAACTATATAAAGCAACAATATTGATTTACTTTTCTTTAGTGTCGATTTCGGCTAGAATTGCGTCAGCTGAAGATAGCTAGGATGGGCCGTTTAGGATTAGCTAAATGACTGAAAAACCAACAACTTCAAAAAAAGCATTTTCTACAGACTGGCTGCTTCGCGGTGCCCTGACCAAGATTGGTGATACGTTTGATCGTTTTACAGGGCGGCGCTGGATTCCGTCTAGCAGCATCGCGACCAGCGAATTAGTGGAACGCATCAAAAAACTTCTCGATGCTGAGGCGAAAGAAGTTTCCGGTAAAGGGTTGGTCGTCCCGCACAATATCAAGCTCAAAATGCAGTGGGATAAATTCTCAATCGATGCCGAAGATGCGATAAAACGGCTCGAAAATGAGCTGCTCACCGCGACTGCCGATCATATAAACGATTCGCTGTATTACACCTATGCTCCGCTTGCGATCGAAGTAAAACCCGATTATTTCACCGAGGGCGTAAAACTACTGGTCAGTTTCGATAAATTTGACGAAGAAGAAAACAGCGATGTCGAGATGAATGTCACTATTCCAGGCATAAAAGCAGACGGCATACTACCCAAAGCCGATGACAAACCTGAGATATCGTCCGAAACATACATCGCGAGATTTAAATTAAAAGGTGTCCGACAGGAAAAGCGTCTCGAATTCCCTGCCCGTGAGAGCATCTCGGTTGGCCGCACAGGTTCGAATGCTTTTGTGATCGATGATGTCAGCGTTTCGAAGATGCACGCTTCATTATCTGCTGATCCAGACGGAAATCTTTCCGTTGCTGACACTGGCTCTACGAACGGAACATTCCTTAATGACCAGCGTATTTCCTATGGAAAGGCGACACGTTTGGAAAAGGACGACAAGGTGAAATTTGGAACGATCGAGGTCGCTTTTGAGTATGTACCCCATGAGCTTGCGGCTGTTGCTAATGATGTAAGCATCGATCAGGCCGAAACTATCGAGATCGATGGATTTGAGTTTACAAAACGTGTTACAGACGATACCGATGGATCTAGTAAGGTGTTGATACCGTTGGCCGAAGAACCCAAAACCGAGGTGGACGAATGACTCTGTTAGCATTTATCGACTGGTCAAAACTTAAGCCTGAATATATTTTCGGTGGACAGATACTCGAACGCACCCCTGCCGGGCTGACGATCATATACCTCATTGGGCTTGGCGTGCTCATCGGCTTTCTCCTTATTACTTTTCTCGATAATCTACGCCGTCCAACCTTTACTTTTGAGCGTAATTTACCAAAAGAAGTTTGCAAAAAATTAACGCAAACCATTGCAAACAGAGGACTTTATGTCTGGCAAGCATTCTTTGTAATACTCGCTTTTTCTGTATTCGGATTTCAACTTTACTGGACATATTACGCCGACGATACCAACGAGCAATTTCAAGCGTTGAGCTACAAAGATCTGCGAAATCGCCGTGCATCTGCCGCTACGCTTCGCGGCTGGATGCTCGACCGAACTGGTAAATTAGATGCCGCTCTCGCTAATTATAAGGTCGGAAAGGATGGCACGATCGAGCGTAATTTCCCGCTCGAAAAGGAAATGGCACATCTGCTGGGCACCGAACGCGGCACGCCGGGACTCGAACGCACCATTTACAAAAAAGAGGTCGATCCGAT
>JBKJRA010000031.1:0-4286 GCA_046594975.1 Pyrinomonadaceae bacterium
ATCCCACATTGTTGCTCCCTTTCAGGGAGCGAAATGTCTATCCGTCACAACCTAGGGTTACGCAAAGCCTCAACCCTAGGCTTTGATGTCTGTCGCCGTTGGCGACGCAGATCGAGTCCTTCGAAAGCTAACTGCCATCAAACCCAACGTCACGAACGTACACAACCAACCAAACCAATCACCGTATTTCACATAAAACGTCTGCAAACCGTCGCTTTTTGATACAGACCAAATTCGTGTGTCTTCCTGATACGCCGAAGTCGGGTCTAAAACGTCACCTTTTTCTGTAATGTATGCAGTTATGCCTACGTTCGTGACGCGAAACACCGGCCTGTTTGTCTCGACCGCTCGAAACACGGCGTTTGCCAGATGCTGCCGCAGCACTGGCGTAGGTCCAAGATAACCATCGTTCGTCATCTCGATCAGAGCGTCCGCTCCATCGGCTACATAACGCCGCGAAAGCTGGCCGAAATGCGACTCAAAGCAGATCATCACGCCTGCCTTAGCATCGCCTAGCGGCAGTTGATCATATTCGCGGCCGTACGAAAAATTCCCGACAAAACCCGGCACGATGCCTTCTAGCAGCGGCGGCACGGCTTCGCCAAACGGTAACAGGAAAATTTTATCATATTCCGCGATCTCGCTTCCCGTCGGACCGACCATCACGGCAGAGTTGAAATACTTGCCGTTCGTCTTGTCCGGCTCAGCCGAATTAAAGAGTACGCTGACATTATTTCGCGTCGCAAAACCATTGATGAACGCACGAAACTCACGGTCGTCCTCATACATAAAATTCATCGGCGATTCGGGCAGGACGACGGTAATCGGCGTATCGCCCGTCGCTCGAACTTTTTTGATCTCGATCTCCGCAAGGTCGATCTGACGCTGCCGCAGCTGCTCTAATTTTGATGAGTCGAGCCCGGACATCGGCACGTTTGGCTGTATGCCGATCACCGATGCCGAGACCGGTTTGCCGGACGGTTTAGATTCATTGCCCGACCCGACAAAGGTCGTCAGGATCGCAAACCATATCCAAAATATCGCTATTGCCGCATAGAGCGTGTATTTGTGACCGACCGTGATGAGCCGCAGATTGCTCCAAAACAGGAACGCATTAAATAACACTACAACGCCACCGACCAGATACACGCCTCCGGTCGAAGCAAGCTGCACCATATCACCGTGGAACGCCTGCGAATACCCGATCGCATTCCAGTTGTTGCCCGTCAGCCAGTAACGAAGGAATTCCGTGACCACCCAAATAAATGGTGTCGCAAGTATCGCGATGCTTCCAAATCGTCGCAGAAGTATTGAAAAGATAGCGGCAAATGCCGCAGGAAATAACCCCACGATGAGCGAGACAAAAATCATCCCGCTATATGCCAGCCACGATGGAAACCCTGCGTAAGTTATCGGGGCAAACGTCAGCCACCAGCACGTCCCGAAAAAGAATATTGTCCCAAACAACCAGCCGAGAAAAAAGCACGCATAAACGCACCCCTGCTCACGCTCGATTGCCCACATCAGCGGCACGAGCCCAAACCACGCTAGATACCATAATTCGAAATTGGGAAAAGCAAGCGTCAGCATCACCGCCGCAACAACGGCGAGCAAGGCATTTTGCCAAGACGGAAACAGTTGCGAAGGGCGTGGCAATCTCATTCACGTCATTCTAACAGAAAATCATTCACGAAGTCGGACGGTCAAAACCGGTCATCGGACAATTTTTGTCATTCAAAACTGACAGATTACGTCATATTCGGTCAAAGCGAATGATATATCGTTCAAATTGAACAGCCGGATCTAACCACACCCGTTCAACCTGTTCAAATCTGTTCAGAATGAACGAAAACGGGGCAATTCGCTAAAACCCAATAACTAAAGGCGTTTAAAAGAGGAAAGTCCGGCTTTCACCGGACTCTAAAGGAAGGACAACTGGAGGAACGCTCGGAAGGGTTACGAGCACAGTGGCAAACTACGCTCGGAGAAGTGATGGCGGCGGGGTCTTGATCTTAGTGACTCAAGCTAGCCACTGCTCTAGTAAGCACGTAGCGTGCCACGGAATAAATTAAAAGTGGAAAGTGGAAAGTGGAAAGTTACAGAAATTAGAAAAAGGCTGTGTTTAGGGGCTTTCGTTATTAAAAATAAATATGGAAAAGCTAACTGGTTAGGAGTAAAGGCAATAAACTCGGGGCATTTTGCCCCTCTTTCACACTATTTGGAACAGCGTTCTGACAGTCTTTGTAACGCAATAGCGTCCTGATTCTCACCATCGATCTCTATTGCTGACGCCGCATAGTTCTTTGCCTGCAAACAATCGCCTTTTTCGACATACACCTTGCCGAGGTTTACGTGAGCGTCGATCAGACGGTTATCCCAAAAGATCGAAGTTTTGAACTGGCTCACAGCTTGATCTATATCGCCACGGCGAAGATTGATCTTCCCCAACAGCAGATAGCTCTCGGCACTCATCGGTTCGCTCGCTAGTACACGTCGCAGCGTCGCCATTGCGTCGTCATCCTGGCCGTTCTTGACCTGTGTGCGAGCTTGAGCGAGTAATGCGTCAGTCTCGCTCAATTGCGGTTGACCATTCGACACGCTTCGGCGGCTAAGAATGACCGCGACAAAATCTTTTCGTGCGGGTTGCTCCACACGCAAGCTGACCTCGGGAACAAGATGCGTTTTCTGCCACTCTTTTTCGAGATTGGCATAACGGTTGTTATCAGCCAAAAAACGCCGTGCCTGATTGTCCATATCGGCAGCGGTCGGATTTTTGAGCGATTCGAGAGCTTTCGAGAGCAGGTAATATGCCTCGCCATCACGTGGGTTGATCACGATCGCCGAACGATATTGATCGGCCGCCTCGATCATATTGCCCATTAGGAAAAGTGCCGTCGCGTAGTTGAACCGCACATTTACATTGTCCGGAGCTGAATCCGCCGCTTTTTTGAGAAAGCCGATACCGTCAGTTAACTGAGCCGCTGCCTTTGCCGGATTTTTCTTTTCCGCACGCGAAGCCTGTACGGAAATCGCACCCAAAGCGTTATACACGGTCGTGAGTTTCAGATCGTCCGCTAATGGTTGAAGCGTCGCCAACGCCGATTCGAAATTGCCCTGCTGCAAAAACAACAAACCGATATAAAACGAAGCTTCGGCAAAACTTTCGTCATTGCACTGTACGGGCTTTTTGTCGGCTTTGGCTTTGTCGCGGCATTTTTGGTTTGAGCTGATCACACGCTCAAAAGAGCTGATCGCTTCGTTGCCCTTTCGCTGGCTGAGATATAAATGCCCCAGTTCAAGTTCGGCCTCGGCATAAACGCCGTCAGGCGTTGCTTCGGTATAAAGCCGTGAGGCGTTCTTAAAATAGTTTTCTCGTGACGCGGCAGACGGCGTGAGCAGTCCTTTTATATATGCTTCGAATGCACGTGCAGGAACTTTATTCGCGGCCTCGATCAACTGATTTTGCGAGAACGGCAGCGATTTATCGCGTTGGTACAAGATCTGGTACGCTATCTGGCCCTGCATCGTCTGGAGATTGCCGAGAGCGTCGTTGAGGTTGATGTCGCGTGTGATCTGCTTGCCGTCGATGACTTCGCTCATAAATCGGCCTTCGGCGACGCGGATGATCTTTGCCGTGACATTGATCGTCGCTGCGGTGTCGGCCCCTGCGGGGACAATATTGTAGCGGCCGGCGATGAGCAGCGTTGCATTACTCTCGCGTGCTAGTTTCAGAGAGGTCGCAAGGCTCGGCAACGTGGTCAAAGGGATATGTAGCCGCTGCTGGATAAGCTTTCGCTCTTCGTTTGTAATTACGTTGAGGGCGGGAACTTTTAGGAGCTCTGACAGCGAATCTGCAAAACTCTCACCAACCCAATTGAATTCGGGCTTGCCGGACGTATTCTCAAACGGAAGGACCAATACGACATCGGTTCCGGTTTGCGGAGATTGAGCGAGACCGCTCAAAGCAAAAACGGTCGCTAGTACAAAAAGATAAATGGCCCTTTTCAGCATATCGTCCCCTAAAATAAAAATTCGCTCGTATGCGAGCGAATCTATATCAAATGTTTATGATGCCAATTTACCAATAAAAGATGGTATCCGGTACGGGATTTGAACCCGTGTTGCCGCCGTGAAAGGGCGGTGTCCTAACCCCTAGACGAACCGGACACAAGAAAATGAATTAACAAGCATCGCCTCCCGCCTGTTTGAAGGCGAACAAGAAGAATATCTAAGCCGCCGATTGATGTCAAACGATGTTGGAGATGACGCCGGACTGCGTTTTAACG
>JBKJRA010000089.1:0-3282 GCA_046594975.1 Pyrinomonadaceae bacterium
GACACGAGCACGCCTCGCGACTCTCGCCTACACACGCACAGCGAGCTACGACCTCGCCATCTCGTCATATCTCGCAAAACAGCTGTCAAATGACGACCTCGAACGCCTCGAACCGCTCAATCCGCTCGGCGGTCTGATGTTTATCGAAGCCGATGATGAAGACGACGATCTGTCGGAACCGGGAGCCGTAGCGACTGGGTCTTCCGTCGATACCGAACAACTCTCGGAATACAAACTCATCGAGCTCGCCAAGATCACCGACCTGCGTTACGGCGAAAATCCGCATCAGAAAGCGGCTCTCTACGCAACCGATGGCGACGGCATCGCCGGTGCCGAGCAGCTTCACGGCAAAGAAATGTCGTTCAACAACTACGCCGATGCCGAAGCAGCGTGGAATCTAGTCCAGGATTTCGAGACTCGTGCCGTCGCGATCATCAAACACACAAACCCGTCCGGCGTCGGCACAGGTTTGACCAACGACGAAGCCTATAAACGTGCACTCTCGACCGACCCTGTCTCAGCCTTCGGCGGAATCGTTGCATTTAACAACAAGGTCGATGCCGATGTCGCAAAGCAGGTCATCGAAGTTTTCTCCGAGGTCATCGTTGCTCCCGAATATGACGAAGCCGCTCTCGAAATATTTCGTTCGAAAAAAAATCTTAGAGTTTTGCGGCTTGCTGACTCCGTACTCCGCACTTCGCACTCCGCACTTGAATACAAGCAGATCTCCGGCGGCTTTCTCGTCCAAGACGCCGACGTTCACCGCCTTGCCGTCGCCGACCTCAATATCGTCACCGAACGCCAGCCAACCCAAGCCGAGTTAAACGCGATGCAGCTCGCGTGGACGGTCTGTAAGCACGTCAAATCAAACGCTATCGTATTCGCGAACGAAAATCAGACCATCGGCGTCGGTGCCGGACAAATGAACCGCGTCGATTCCGTCCGCATTGCGGCAATACGTGCCGAGCGTTTTTCGCTGCCGCTAAAGGGCTCAGCTCTCGCGTCTGATGCATTTTTCCCGTTCCGCGACAATGTTGACGAAGCCGCAAGCTTTGGCGTCTCAGCCATCATCCAGCCCGGCGGTTCGATCAAAGACGATGAATCCATTGCCGCCGCCAACGAACACGGGATCGCTATGGCATTCACCGGCATCCGCCATTTCAAACATTGACGCACTTTTTTCTTGACAACATGTAGTAGTAGTGTTAAAACTATACCCAATCAGGACGACTGTTGGAACGCTCGACGGGTTTTTTTATTACGAAGATCTTTCGGGCTTTTTGTATTTACAATTAACAAATATCTTTTAGGAGAACCACTATGAAACGTATCTTCAGTACAATCGCGCTATTTACAGTTGCGGCGTGTATCGCTGCCTGCGGTGCTCCGGCACCTAATGCACCCGCTAATAACTCAAACGCCAACACAGCGAAACCTGTCGTAGCTGCACCAACGGCGGACACATTACTCGATATGGAGAAAAAGGCATCTGAAGCTTATGCCAAGGGCGACGGGGCCTATTTCGAAACGATGCTTTCCGATAAGACCGTGATGTCGATGGGCAAGGACCGCATGGGTAAGGCAGCGGTCATCGCGATGATCAAAACCGCGAAATGCGAAATGAAAGACGGCGTCAAGCTCAGCGAGCCGCAGATGTCTAAGATCAATGACGATACCTACGCTTTTACATATAAGAATGACAGCACCGGTAAATGCACTGAGAACGGTAAATCCGTGGAGATGAAGCCCACTCGTGCCTCGACTGTGTGGGTACGCAATGGCGACAAATGGCAGGCAGTCTGGCACGGCGAGAATGAGATCGTGGGTGCGCCGGCTGCGGGCGACAAAAAGGACGAAAAGGCTGCCGGACCCAAAAAGGAAGAACCCAAAAAAGAAGAGGCTAAAAAAGAAGAGCCCAAGAAGGACGATAAAGGGACCGCGAACACTAATACCGCTGCAAAGCCTGAGCCGGTTAAGTTGACTCCTTCGGCAAACACTGACGCCCTCACTAAAGTACACGCCGCAGGTTGGGAGGCTTTCCGCAGCAAGGATGCCAAGGCATTCGAGAGCATGATGGCCTCGACATACTCCGGTGTGGCTCCGGACGGCACTTATCTAGCGAGCCGCGACGCCGCTATCAAGGAATGGACAGGCGGCGGAACCATGAAGTGCGAGGGCATCACCAAAACGAGTTTTAGCGAGGGCTTTGCCCAGGCGATCAGCCCGACGGTTGAGATTCTCTTCGGCAAGGGCAATGCTGACGGCAAATGTGACGGCCATCCGAACGGGGACCTCTGGTCGGCCGCCGTCTACGTCAAGGAAGGCGAGGCGTGGAAGCTTGCCTATATGATGGAATCGCTGCCGCAGAAAGGAATGTAATTCCCTGCTTTCGTCAGTTTACAGCCGCGATCTATTCATTTAGGTCGCGGCTTTTTTGTCGCAAATATCTTCGATCTTGATTTGGCAAAATCAAGAACAGGTGTATAGTGAATCTGATTCCCATTAATAGTTCTCGCACGAAAATGAATAGATCGTCCGGCCGATGTTTGTACCTGCCATGGATCTTGTGGATTATTTAGGTCAAAACAGGAGAAAAAAGTATGAAACGTATCATCGTTATATCAATGACATTAGCCGCGGCCGCAATGTTCGCCGCTTGTGGTGCCCCGGCGGGTAACAACGCCCCTGCCGCAAATAACACCAACTCCGGAAACTCAAACGCCAACACCGCTAAGCCCGTCGCGGCGGCACCGACGAAAGAGGCTCTGATGACACTTGAAAAGGCCGGTTGGGAAGCATGGAAAACCCGCGATGCCAAATGGACCGAAGACAATTATTCGGACAAAGGGATCAACCTGGGACCAACGGGCCGCACCGACAAAGCGACGATGGTCAAGTCTTATGCCACGCAGAAATGCGATATCAAAAGCTACTCACTATCGGATGACAAGATGCAGATGGCCGGACCGGACGTGGCGATCCTGACATATAAAGGTGCTCAGGACGCGACCTGCGACGGCAAAAAGAGCCCTGCAAATGTGTGGTCGGCGTCGGTGTATGTCCGCGAAGGCGACAAGTGGAAGGCGGCCTTTTATGCCGAAGCTCCGGTCGTTGACCCCAAAGCTGCTCCGGTAAAACCAGCCGCTATGGCTCCGGCGAAGAAGGACGAGGCTAAACCCGCCGACGCTAAGCCCGACGCGGCGACCGACGCACTAATGGCTGTCGAGACCAAGGCCTGGGAAGCGTGGAAAAACAAGGATGCCAAAGGCCTCGACGATTTCG
>JBKJRA010000136.1:0-4980 GCA_046594975.1 Pyrinomonadaceae bacterium
CGGCGCAAATTGCTAGGTCGTTTGGGCCGTCCCCTAAAGAACGCAACCCACGAATCACAGGCACAACATCTCTACCAAACCCTGAACCAAATGGGTGATAAGCACCTCAGCCTAGCGAATGCGCGGCGATTAGTAACCACTTATGATAGCGATGCCATTAGCAGCGCTATTGACCTGTTGACCCAACGGCAGACGATTACCAATCCCGTTGGGTTTTTCGTGACCGTTCTCAGATCATCATCCAAACCTTACTGATCGGTTTCAAACCGTTGGCTCTATAGTGATGAAGAGCTACAGTCAAACCAGCACTCAAATAACAATATTCTCTCTGAGTTTACCCAAATCAATTCTATGAATCGCAAATGTGAGTTACAATGTTTGTAGTGAGGTTCTTTAGGAACCCACCCCCGCAGAGTAATAATCCCTTTCCAAAAACCCCATACTTCATCAGTCTATTGCGGTTATCCATTTAACCACGACCCTATGTATTTTGGGGTGGGTATGCCTGCACCCTCGTGTCCGGCATCGGTCAACGCATTCAGTTTCAGTTTCATTGTGTCACCACAATGCGTGACAGCTATTACTCTGCCTGTTTCCCCTCGTCACTGCCTCACTTATGTCTAGTCACATGCTGAATGCTGTGAAATCAATTTGTTTACAAACTCCAAAGGAATACCCTCACGACATGATCTGAACCTTTTTGCTTTCCCCACGTTTATTCCCCGTTTTAATATGCTAACCATCCCGACAGCACGTGTGGCTTGTGAGACGCTTGTCACAACCGGTTTGGCGGTAGTCGCTGGTGAGATCACGACAACGGCTGACGTCAATTACAAGCAAATTATTCGTGAAACCATCGAAGAGATCGGCTATAACAATGCTGAATACGGCTACGATTCGAACACCTGTTCGGTGATCGACGCTATCGGCACGCAGTCGCCCGACATCGCTCAGGGCGTTGATACCGGCGGTGCCGGCGATCAGGGCTTGATGTTCGGATATGCTTGTAATGAGACACCTGAGCTGATGCCAATGCCGATCCAAATGGCACATAATTTGACGCGTAAGCTTAGCGAAGTTCGCCGCGACGGCACGATTCCCTATTTGCGCCCTGACGGAAAATCGCAGGTATCGATAGAGTATCGTGACGGCCGCCCATTTCGTGTCGAAGCTGTCGTTATCTCGTCGCAAACTGACGATAGAGACATCGAAGAGATTCGTAAGGACATTACGGAAAAAGTTATCAAAACGACGATTCCGGCTGAACTGCTCGACGAAAATACTAAATATCACATTAATCCGACCGGTAAATTCGTGGTCGGAGGCCCGATGGGTGATGCAGGAGTAACCGGCCGTAAGATCATCGTCGATACCTACGGAGGCTATGCCCCGCACGGCGGCGGTGCTTTTTCGGGTAAGGACCCCACCAAAGTTGACCGTTCAGCAGCCTACATGGCGCGTTACATCGCTAAAAACATTGTCGCTTCCGGCATCGCCGATAAGTGTACTGTTCAGTTAGCTTACGCCATCGGAGTTGCGGAACCGGTTTCAGTTCTTGTGGACACGCACGGCACCGGTACGATCGACGACGACCGCATAGCGGAGATCGTCAAAGCGAATTTCATTCTCAATCCGAAAGGTATCATCGAAACCCTGAACTTACGTCGTCCGATCTACAAGGCGACTGCACGTTTCGGGCATTTCGGCCGTAAGAATGATGAATTTTCATGGGAAGTTACAGACAAAGCCGAAGCGATCAGACTTGCGGCTGAAAAAGGAGTTGGCACCAATGGCTAATCCAGGACATTCAATGCATTACGACATCAAAGACATCAATCTTGCCCCACAAGGCAAGCAGCGTATCGAGTGGGCAGACCGCGAAATGCCTGTTCTAAGGCTCATTCGCGAGCGTTTTGAGGCTGAAAAGCCTTTGACTGGCGTCAAGCTTATCGCTTGTGCCCACATCACGACCGAGACGGCAAACCTCGCACGCACGCTCCAAGCGGGCGGGGCCGAGTCTTTGCTTATCGCGTCAAACCCCTTATCGACACAGGATGACGTCGCTGCTTCGCTCGTCGCTGACTGGGGCATCCCGGTTATGGCGATCAAGGGCGAATCGATCGAAACCTATGTCAGCCACGTCCGAGCGGCACTCGATACAAATCCGAACATGATCATCGATGATGGATCGGACGTTGTAGCGACAATGCTCAAGGAAAAACGTGAATTGGCGGCAACGCTGATCGGCACTACGGAAGAGACGACCACCGGAATTGTTCGCCTCAAGGCGATGCAGAAAGCCGGCGTGCTCAACTTCCCTTCGATCGCAGTCAACGACGCTCAGACCAAGCATTTCTTTGATAACCGTTACGGTACGGGCCAATCGACACTCGACGGCATCATCCGTGCGACCAATATTTTGCTCGCCGGCAAAACGATGGTCGTCATTGGTTACGGCTGGTGCGGTAAAGGCGTTGCGATGCGTGCCCGCGGTATGGGTTCGAACGTTGTCGTTTGCGAGATCGATCCGATCAAGGCGATCGAGGCAGTTATGGACGGTATGCGTGTGCTGCCGATCATGGAAGCCGCAAAGATCGGCGACTTTTTCGTTACCGTGACCGGTAACCGGCACGTGATCGACAAAGAGCATTTCGAGGTTATGAAAGACGGAGCGATCGTTGCAAACAGCGGCCACTTTGACCTTGAGCTTAATCTCGACGCTCTTCGTGAAATGTCGGCTGAGGCAGTCAAACGCCGCCCATTCGTCGAGGAATACATTGGCAAAAACGGCGGACGCAGCGTGATCGTGCTTGGCGAAGGCCGCCTCATCAACCTCGCCGCCGCCGAAGGTCACCCCGCATCGGTTATGGATATGTCGTTCGCTAACCAGGCTCTGTCTGCTGAGTATCTAGTAAAAGAAAAAGGCAAGCTCGCCAATGGCGTTCACGTGCTGCCGTCAGAGGTCGATCAAGAGATCGCTTCCCTCAAACTCCGTGCTATGGGTATCTCAATGGATGTCCTCACACCGGAAATGCTCGAATATATGTCGAGCTGGGAAACGGGAACGTAATTAGCTAGTGAATAGTTAATAGTGGACAGTGAATAATTAAGAAATGGCTCGGCGGCAACGTCGGGCCATTCTTTTTGAATGGAGCCGCAAGCATCCCCCGAAGGTAAAAAGCCGAAGTCACAAACATCGCTTGCCGAGAAAGCTCTCGCACTAAATAGTCGGGTCAGGCTTACGGCCGGTGACTTTTTCCCATTCGCGCCAGACTAGCCAGATGATGACGGTGTCTAGGACGACGAGAAATCCCATTAGGAATGTTTGATGGACGATGACCAGATAGACTTGATAGATCAGGAACGCCGTCAGAGCGGCGAGCGCCCACGGGTATGCCCACAGCTTTTGACGTAGAAGTGCGACGACGAGACCAACTTTGACTACGCCGTGAGGCAAGAAAAACACTAGGGCAGCCATCGTGCCGCCCGTCGCGAGTTCATCGCCGAAGTGTAATAGATTGCGGGCAAAAAATGTCGTATGGTCGCTGCTAAACAGGCCTGCAAGCCAGGCAAATAGGCTCGTGATCGTCGAAGCAGGCAGCACCAGCAACAAAATACCTCCGATTATCTCGAGCGTGCCGTTGAAACCTTTCCCGATTATCCCGATCTCATACGACCAGTCAAGAAGGGTTTGTGGGTGAAACCATCCCCGCTTTGGCTTTTTGACAATATTTTCAACCATAATTTTAAGTGCGGACCTTGGAAAGAAGATAGATGCCAAACATCGAAAAGATCACAAGCGGCGACCACACCGCGAGTGATGGGGAAAGCTGGCCGTTAAGCCCCATTTGCTCAAATATGTTGCTCGTGCCCGTGAATAAAAGCCACAATCCGATAGCGTAAGCGATTGTAACGGCATGGCCTTTGCGACTCAGGGAAAGGGCAAACGGGGCGGCGAAAAGCGCCATTATGAAAGGCAAAAACAGCGTGGTGTATTTCTTTTCGAGCGCTATGGTCAGATTGTGACGTTCGAGGTCAGATTCGCTAGAGGCGATGGATTTTTTTAACTCGCTTGAGTTCAAATGGCTCGGTTTGACCCGCAGGCCCGAAAACGGATCGATCGTCTCAGCAAGTTCCCCGCCGTTTAGGCTTTCGGTCTCGATCTTCCCTTCCCGCATATTATCTTTTTCAACCGTGCCTTGGAGAACGACCATCCCCCTCTCCCAAATAGCATTTTTCGTACGGTACACGGATTGCAAACGCGACCCCTTGCTGTCAAATTCATAAATGGAGAGATCTTTGACGCAACCGGCTGAACATGCGGCGCTTTGCTTATCGTTATCAGACGCAGAATTGATAGGCAATCCAAATGAATAGATCCGGTCACCGGAGTAGATCCAATATTTATTTGGCTGATCTTTCTTTACACCCATATTTCGGATCAGATCCCTCGTCGCATCCTGTCTTTGATTTGCCGTAGGCAGCACCCATTCCTGAACGCACCAATTTACTCCGCCGAGTACCATCATAAGCAGAAAGCTAGGCAGCAGAAGACGATAAACACTCTGTCCGGCTGAGGTCCAGGTGACGATCTCGTTTTGACGTGATTTGATGACGTAGGTCGCGAGCGTGCTGATCATCGCTGCGGACGGGACGACCTGTAAATAAACGAAAGGAAGCAGATTGACGAGATAATTGATCAAAAGAAAGATTCCGCCGTCGATAGCTCCGGCAAATTTCCATAGCTCAAACGCTGTGAAAATTAGGAAAATCACTGTTAGAAATGCGATCGTTAGCGCAAAATACTTAAGGAGACTGCGGAGAATATCAAAATCGCGGAGCCCCGTCGTCAGATCGACAAATATATTGCGGGTCTGCACCTTGTTGGGACTTGTCCCAAGCTCCGAAAATAGTTTTTTAAAATTCTCGAACGAACCGTTCCAAAAATTGATCTTCTTAGAGTAGATGAACCAGAGTAAT
>JBKJRA010000181.1:0-3699 GCA_046594975.1 Pyrinomonadaceae bacterium
CGACGCCATTTGAGACGGTATTTTCTCTCGCGATCTTGACCGAATCGACGTCCGTGTCGCAGGCAAATATTTCTGACTTTGCCGAAAGTTTCGCGAGAGCGATCGCCAAAATTCCCGTACCTGTTCCGACATCCAGAAACGATTCGCCGTCGGTATAATTATCACCTATCGCCGTCAGGCAAAGCTGTGTCGTCTCGTGTGTGCCGGTGCCGAACGCCATATTCGGCTCGATGCGGATGACGATCTTGTCACTCGTCTCGACCTTGGACCATGGCGGAGCGATGATAAATTTGCCGACTTCCGTAGGTTTCCAATGTTTTTTCCACTCGGCGAGCCAGTCTTCATTGACGACCTCGCGTGTTGCTACACTGTATGCCGTCTCCGGCGAAACGCCATATATATTCATGCCGGTTGCGATCTCGCTTTTCAGCATTTCCGCGTCAGGCAACGCGTTAAAATAACCCGTGATCTTGAGATCCTCGCTCGCAGTTTTTCGCAGACTGTCGATCTCAGTGCCGAGCGCATCCAGAGCGTTCAGAGCATACTCGACTGCATCGGCCGCCTCTGGTCTAGCCAATACATCGACCGCGAACCATTTTATTGGGATGTTTTCGCTCATTCGTGAACACCCATTTCATCTAGGTCACGTTCGCGGTTGCGCCAGTCTTCGACGACCTTAACGAATAGTTTTAGATACACTTGTTTACCTACCAGCTTTTCGATATCAATTCGAGCCTTGGTTCCGATGTCTTTGATTCGCGAACCACCTTTGCCGATAATGATCTTTTTTTGCGAAGCACGCTCGACATAGATCGCACAAAATATCTTGACGGTTTTCGGGTCGGTCTCGTCGAAAACTTCGGTCACGACCGCCGTAACATAAGGAATTTCTTCGCCTGTCGTTGCAAGTATCTTTTCGCGGACCATTTCGGCGGCGATTAGCCGCGTCGGCTGATCGGTCATCTCGTCATCAGCAAATATAGGCTCGGCGACGGGCAGATGTTTGACGATCTGAGCGAGCAGAGTGTCGATGGCATCACCCTTTAGAGCCGAGACGGGCACGATCTCCTCGAATTCATGTTCGTCCGCGTAGCTCAACATCAGCGGCAGCAAAGCGGCTTTGTCGTGAAGTTTGTCGATCTTATTGAGCACCAGTACTGACGGTTTTTCGGCTTGTTTTATAAGATCGAAAACAAATCGGTCACCGTTGCCGGTCGAAACACTCGCGTCCCTCATCAGCACTATCAGATCGACCGACAATATTGCGTCATGCACAGCCGACATCATCCGTCGATTGAGCAAATGTCCGGGCTTATGAACACCGGGCGTGTCGATAAATACGATCTGCCCCTCGGGCATCGTGACAATGCCCTTGATGCGGTGCCGTGTAGTTTGAGGTTTGTTTGAAACAGCCGCTATCTTTTCGCCGACGAGACGATTGATGAGGGTCGATTTACCGGCGTTTGGACGGCCGATGAGCGCTACATATCCACTACGAAAACTTTCAGATGACATTGATTAAACGGTATCAGATTTAGGTCAGAATCGGGAGCGGTAGTGACCATTAAGGCTTGAGCAGACGCTGTTTCGAAGCAATAGCTTCGCGAAAACCGCCGTCTCTCACCTCGCCGACATTGATCGCCTGGTCGTAGAGTTTCAGAGCGTAGGCATTGTCGCCAAAAAACTCATAAACTCTCGCAAGGGCAACGTAAGTGAGTGAGATAAGCGCCTTATCAATGGTCAGAGTGGCTGTGCGAAGTACGTTGCTATACGCAACTTTTGCCTCCAGCAGTTTCTGTGCTTGTGCGTCGGCATCATCGATCGCGGCGGCGGAAAGCCCAGCGACGCGGCCAATATTGTAATAGATACGAGGCTCCGACGGATACTGGGTCAAAAGCTGTTTAAGATCCGCATTTGCTTTGGCAAAGTTTTTGGAATCGATCGTCTTTTGGATGTCGATCAGGCGAACCGTCACCGGATTATCCGCACCTGCTACTCGGATCTCAGGATTTTTCTTCCGCGCCTCACGCGCCGCTATGGCACGTTTCCGGGCTTCGGCTGTAGCGTTTAAGCGAGTCGCTTCTTTAGCTGGATCAAACGTCGCGACCATTTCACGCAAGCTGGACGCTATATCAAAACCCGAATCCTCAACTCCCTTTAACTGCTCGGCAAAATAAAACGCAAGCACCGAGCCCTTCTGATAATCCTCGTACAACTGTAACGCCGACTCGTCCGCGAAAGCCTGTTTCAGCTTTTCTAGGTCCGCCGAAACAGCTCTCTGTTCCGGTTCTGTTTTTGCCCGTGCGATGTTTTCTCTGGCTTGCGCGGTCGCGATCTGGATCTTTAGATACTCTGCCTGACGAACGTCAGTCGCGGCGACAAGCGAACGCGACATTGCGAGGAAAACATCAGGCGAAATGCTGGCATCAGTCTTTCGCAACTCTTCTAATGCAGGTTTTGCCCAGTTTCGTATCGGCTCCATCTCCTTTGCATTTCCCAAAATGATCGGGTCTATGACAAACCGTAGAAAAGCACGCCGGCCTTCGGAAACGCTGAGATCAGTATCCGGCGGCAAGATCAGATAATACTCATCGCGGATGTTTAGAAAATTGATGTCGCCTCGTGGAGCCAGACTCTCAGGCACGACATAAAATTTCCTGTCACGAACGCGAACCTCTACCTTTGAGATCGTCGTCTTTTTACTGTTAGTTTTTTTCGTCTCGACCTTTACTTTTTCGATAAAGGTCAATTGCGGCCGTGTATGCAGATAATCGAGCAGCTCGCTGACCATGTCACGGGTCGTGCTGCTAAGCTGGCCCTCAGCCTGCGAGCGGTAATCTTTGACGTAATCGTCGAGTTTCGAACTAATCGTTGATCTTCGGTAAAATTCGCGGACAAGCGGTGAGTAATCCAGCACGTCAAGCAGATTTCCCGGCAGGTCGCTCGTAATGACTGGATCAGCAAGCTCCGGTGCCGGGGTGAGAGTGTAAGCCATTGTGATAAATGGAGCAACTATTTCAGCATCGGTCGATTTGGGATGGCGCTTTTTATACGCCGTGACAAACATTGTGATCTTGTTTCGCAGATCTGCCGGCAGGCTGGCATTGTCGGCGATCACTTGCTCACGAAACTTTGTACCTTTTTCAGAAAGCGATGTGTTTATCAGCTTTATTTCCTTACCGTCAGCATCTTTTGATGTTGCCATCTCCAGCGACGCGAGAACGACCATTAGCCGCTTGTCAGGCTCGATCTTCACACCATAATTAGAAAGATCAAATCCGGTAACCGGAGCTTGAGCACAAACACCTACTGTAAAAACCGCAAAAATTATGAATAAAAAAACTCGCTGCATTTTATATCTGACTAATTGTTTATAGTATCCGCTCTTTTACAAGATGAAATATGTCAATGCAAAGATGTATTCAAAGCGGCAACAAAAAAAGAAAGGATAAAGGAACAAAATACATTTCCTTTACCCTTGATCTTACATTACGCCATAAATGACGCTTAGTTGTAACTGCTAAGAGCTTCGCTTTCTTCGTCATAGACGTCAAAAACGGTCAAAAGCTTTGTAATTGCAAGCAGATCCTGAATCTTTTGCGTCAATTTCAAAAGCTTAAGGATGCCGCCTTCTTTTTTAACAGCGGTAAAGCTGGATACAAGCTCGCCAATGCCGCTCGAATCAATATAACCGACACC
>JBKJRA010000361.1:0-3242 GCA_046594975.1 Pyrinomonadaceae bacterium
GCTTTTTCGGCTTCGGCGTGTTTCATAACCTCAGCGACGTGGGGATTTGACGACGGGTCGGCGAGCGTTTCTTCATCAACATTAGCGGCGTAGATCGTCGGTTTTGTCGAGAGAAAAAACCACGTTTTTAGGATCGCACGCTGGTCATCGGTCAGGTCGGCGGCGCGTGCTGGGCGGCCCTCTTCGAGCAGCGGCTGTATCTTGTCGAGGATCTCGATCTCAATTTTCGCGGCTTTGTCGCCTGATGCTTTTATCGCACGGTTGGCTTTTTCGCGTCGTTTTGCCGCAGACGCGAGATCGGCAAGTGCAAGCTCGATCTGGATGGTCTCGATGTCGCGGGTCGAATTTACGGACCCCTCAACGTGAATGATGTTGTCATCATCAAAACATCGTACGACCTGAATAACCGCGTGGGTTTCGCGAATATTAGCCAGAAACTGATTACCCAAACCTTCGCCCTTGGACGCACCGCGAACGAGGCCGGCGATGTCGAGAAATTCGACCATTGCCGGCACGACTTTTTGAGCTTTATTAAGCTTTTCGAGTACAGCGAGGCGTTCGTCAGGCACGGCGACCATGCCGACGTTGGGCTCTATGGTCGCGAAAGGATAGTTGGCCGCCAGAGCAGATTCCTGCGAAGTCAAAGCGTTAAAAAGAGTAGATTTTCCGACGTTGGGCAAGCCAACTATTCCTGCTTGTAACATAAGCGCGTAATTTCCGTAGCGTTCAAAAACTCTTATTTTACAACTGATTGCCGGATTTGCGAAGTTTGCAGTTAATTTGCTAATTAGTGGTTGCAGGGAATACGGGTATCTTAGCCGCTGCACGAGGGTCGTGAACCGGAGTCATCTTGATCTCGGGAAAGCGTTTGTGGATGGCTGCAACACGGGCGATATTTTCGCGAACCTGCTCGTCATTTTCCTGAACCAGGCGGCGCGAGAACCAGGGGCGTTCGGCTGGGATGTCGATGCCTTCGTTTTGCCAGACGAGATCGCCGAGCAATGCGTATCGAGCCCCGGTCGGAAGCGAGATAAACGCTATTATCGATCCAGGCGTATGCCCGGGTGCGGGAACCAACACGACCGAACCGTCGCCCCAGACATCGTAACTTGACGGAAATCCGAGATATGGACCGTCTGTAAAGCTGTATTCTTTATAATTGACGTTGTTAAAACTATTGATAAGTTCAACCTTTGACGAATGCGAACTGATGAATGTTCGCTCGGCGGTGCTGACCCAGACTTTTGTGTTTGGCGGCAGGCTGTCGAGACCGCTGACATGATCCCAATGCGCGTGGGTCAGGACGACGCCTGCGAGTTTATTCACCGGATAGCTGCTTGATACAAGCTGGTCACCGACCGATATGCCTTTGGTGATCTTGGCAAATGTCCGCAAAACCCACGGCTCCATCTTTAGATGCTCTTCGACATTTCGGCCAAATCCGGTGTCGAAGAGCAGATCGCCTTTTGGGTGATGAACAAGGAACGCAGTCATCGTGAAATCGCGTTTTTCGAAACCACCGCCGCGATATGCAAAGATCGCTTTGCTTTCCATCGAACCAGTCGGTATCGCGCTAAGCGTCATGCCAGCGGGCGGCGTAGCGGGCGGCAGAGAGTCAGCATCCAGTGGCGTAAATTCGACTTTTGACGCGGTAAAGGTCCAGGCAAACGCCAGAAACCCTATCACGACCAAAACCAGAAGAATCTTAACGGTCCTTTTCATAATAGCGTTGCCTGCGGTGGGATATACGTAGTCGTCGAAAAGAATATAACAGACAAGCAGACTTTCGACAAAATTGCTCGGCGTGGACGCAGCAAATTGTGTTTTTGACCTAAATTAAAGTAACTTAATCAGGACGTTTTAACTCGCCGCTTATGTTGATCTCGCTACTTTTAATTACCTTAATCGCACTCGGCGGTACGTCGCTGACATATCTTGTAACAGATGACGAACCGCTAATGTGGCGTCTAGCCGCCGGCAACATCATCGGTGCGGCCATTTTCGGACTTGTCGGATTTGCGATGGCGTGTTCGTTCGGGTTTGGGCCGGGGACGATATTGTTATCACTCGTCATTACACTACTGCCGCTGTTATTGTTGCTACAAAACAACTTACGTCGCAATTTTTTGCACGATTGGGCAAAGGCAAAAGGCAAGTTTCACGGCGGCGGCATCAAACGAGTCCGTCAGTTTACTTACTATGCATTCTTTTTCCTGCTGTTTTGGTTTTTTTTCCAGCAAGCGATGTACGTGCGGCCCGATGGCATTTTTACCGGCGGCTCTAATAATTTAGGCGATCTGCCGTTTCATCTCGGAGCAATTTTGGGCTTTACGGACGGCAACAATTTTCCGCCGCAAAATCCGTCTTGGGCCGGTGCTAGATTTTCCTATCCATTTATTGCCGATTTCCTCTCGGCGTGTCTTGTAAAGCTTGGCTCGGGCGTGCAGGATGCAATGCTTGTCCAAAATTTCTCGTGGGTGTTCTCACTTCTCGTTATTCTCGAACGCTTTGCTACAAAATTGACCGGCAGCAAACTCGCAGGACGCATCGCACCGGCATTGTTATTCTTAAGCGGCGGCCTCGGATTTCTCTGGTTTTTCAAAGACTTTTGGGAATCGGGTAAGGGAATTTACGACTTTCTCTGGCACCTGCCAAAAGACTATACGATCGGCGATCATTTTCGGTGGGGAAACTCGATGGTCGTGCTTTTTATTACGCAACGGAGCTTACTGCTCGGAATGCCGCTAACGGTGCTGGTACTTGGGTATTTGTGGCGGATATTCGCCACGGAGAATGTAGAGGAAGAAGACTCGGAGAAGGCGAGAGGGCGAGACGCTGAGAAAGAAAGCTCTTTCCCCGCGTACCCGCGTCTCCGCGTAACAGCATCTCTCCTCGTCGGTCTTTTAGCCGGAACACTGCCGCTTATTCATCTCCACAGTTTGGCTGCATTGTTTGTTGTGACGGCGTTTCTGTTTGTGATACAGCCGGGCAGATGGAAAACGTGGATCGCGTTTGGCGTCGGCGTCGCCGTTATTACCGTGCCGGAATTGCTATGGTCGATGTCGGGGAGTGCGACCGAGACGGCAAAATTCTTTGACTGGCATTTTGGCTGGGACAAACGTGACGATAATTTCTTTTGGTTTTGGATAAAAAATACCGGCATTTTGATCCCTGTTTTGGCGGCGGGAATATATTTGATTGTTTCGACGCAAAGACGCAAAGAGGCAACGACGGAAAGGACG
>JBKJRA010000040.1:0-3594 GCA_046594975.1 Pyrinomonadaceae bacterium
CGATTTCCTAACCATCGCCGAACACGATTCCGGCATGAAACTCGACTGGTTTTTCGAGCTTTATCTGCGGCAGCCCAAGCTACCCAAACTGAAGATTAGCATTCTGACTCTGGACACGCCAAACAATTCAAATCTGACGACTTTGAAGTGGGAAACCCCGGATAATATGCCATTTGACATGCCAATCGATGTCGTCGTTAACGGCAAGATGCAACGAGTTGAAATGAAAGGCGGGCAGGCGACCGTCTCTGGTGGCGTAACTGCCGTTGACCCGGACGGCTGGGTTTTGAAAGCTCAGTAGCAGTTTTCGAACAAATTGCCCGCAACCCGCCGATTTGGTATTTTAGAAAGTTACTTCTTAATTAGTATTTTTAGTTATAGGATTTATCTCAATGGCGACTGGAACAAAGAAGAATGGCAAGATGATGGTGGCCGAACCGGCGAAGACCACCGAAGCTGACGGATTTAACCCCGATGTTAAAACACAGAAAACCGCCAAGGCCGAAACGCCAAAACCTGCAAAACCTACCGGCGGCAAGTCAGCAGATTACCACGGCCTAGACACCAAGACTCTTTTCGGTATGTATCGCACGATGTACACATCGCGGCGTATCGACGACAAAGAGATACAGCTCAAGGGCCAAAACAAGATATTTTTTCAGATCTCTGGTGCCGGTCACGAAGCCGTTTTGACAGCTGCGTCTGTCGCACTGAAAGCCGGTTATGATTGGTTTTTTCCGTATTATCGCGACCGTGCGTTAATGCTGGGCCTTGGTATGACCCCGCAGGAAATGCTGTGGTCAGCAGTCGGAGCCGAGGTCGATCCTAATTCGCACGGGCGTCAGATGCCTTCGCACTGGGGCTTTGCCCGCGCGAACGTGCCTTCGCAGTCATCGTGCACAGGTTCGCAGGCTCTGCACGCAGTCGGTGCCGCCGAGGCAAGCTATCGAGCATCTTTGCTCACGACCCTGCAAGACAAGATCACCGGATTCAAAGGCGACGAGGTCGTCTATATGTCGGTTGGCGATGGCACCACCAGCGAGGGTGAATGGTGGGAAGCCCTCAACACCGCCGCAAATCTAAAATTGCCCGTGATCTTCGTTGTTGAAGACAACGGCTATGCCATCTCGACTCCCGTTGAGGTAGGCACCGCAGGCGGCGATATTTCTAAGCTGGTTGTCGGATTTCCTGACCTTTATATCCAAAAATGTGACGGCACGGATCCGCTCGATTCGTATGCGACATTTCAGCGGGCGGTAGCATATTGCCGCGAGCGAAAAGGCCCTTCTTTCGTCCACGCTAAGGTCACGCGGCCGTATTCGCATTCGCTGTCAGATGACGAAAAACTCTACCGTCCTGTGGCGGAGCTTGAGGCAGATGCTGCGGTAGATTCGATCAAGAAATTTGCCGAATTCTTAATGACTGAGGGCATTGCCTCATCAGAAGACCTCGAAGCACTGCGAACAGAGGTGGATGCGGAGATCACTGCAGCATCGGACATCGCGATCGAGACTCCACAGCCAGCAGGCGAAACTGCACTTCGCAATATATTTTCGCCGGACGTTGATCCGACCGATAGACAGCTTTTCGATACCGAAGACGGAGCCGAATTAAGCGGCAACGCAGGCACGATGGTTGATCTAATCAATCGCTGCATGCACGAGGAAATGGAGCGTGACGAACGTATCGTTGTTTTTGGCGAGGACGTGGCCGATTGCTCGCGTGAAAAGTATCTGGATGAGGTCAAAGGCAAGGGCGGCGTTTTCAAAGTCACTGCCAATCTGCAGCGTAAATTCGGTGGGACGCGAGTTTTCAATTCTCCGCTCGCCGAGGCAAATATTATCGGCCGCGCTTACGGAATGTCCCTTCGTGGCTTGAAACCGGTCGTTGAGATACAGTTCTTTGACTATATCTTTCCCGCGTTTCACCAGATCCGAAACGAGGTTGCGGTTACACGCTGGCGTTCGGACGGCGACACGAAATGCCCGATGGTAATTCGTGTGCCGGTAGGCGGCTATCTTAAGGGCGGTGCCGTTTACCACTCGCAATCCGGCACGACGCTATTTGCTCATACCCCGGGACTGATGATCGTTTACCCTTCGACGGCGCTTGATGCCAACGGTTTGCTGCGAACCGCGATCCGCTGTGACGATCCCGTGATGTTCCTCGAACACAAGCACCTATATCGTCAGGTCTATAACAAATCGCAGTATCCGTCTAGCGATTTCCTGATCCCGTTTGGCAAGGCAAAGACCGTCCGCGAAGGCAGTGACGTGACTATTATTACCTACGGAGCACTCGTTGAACGCTCTAATCAGGCCGCAAAACGCCTCGAACAGCAGGGCATTTCAGTCGAGCTTATCGATCTGCGAACGCTCGTGCCCTACGACTGGGAAGCCATTGCCGAATCAGTCAAGAAAACCGGCCGCGTCATCGTCGCACACGAAGATCCGATCTCATACGGCTACGGAGCGGAGCTTGCGGCTCGCATTTCGAACGATCTTTTCGAGTATCTCGATGCACCTGTCCGCCGTGTCGGAGCGACTGACACGTTCGTCGGCTACGCCCCGCAGCTCGAGGATTTCATCCTACCGCAGACCGAAGATGTCGAAAAAGCTGTGCAGGAATTGATGAAATATTAACTCAGACTACGACGCAACTTTATATTGGTCGTGTCCGTATTGTATTGTGTTAACGTGAAAGCTCAATATGCTCGTTCGCTCAACGAAACAGACCTTTTCCCTTGTAGCTAGTGCACTCGCATGCTTTTTAGCTCTGCCTGTATATGCGCAGCAAGCCGATCCTGTAGTTGTCCAACCCGGCGCACCCGGACAACCATCTAGAATATTGCCATCGTCAACGCGGGCAATGCTGCCGCCTATTTCACAGAAAGATGTTGAGTTTATGCAGGGGATGATCATGCATCACGCCCAAGCGGTCTTGATGACGGCTTTGATCGGCTCACGGACAGAGAATAAGGATCTGCGTCTTTTGGGTGCCCGCATCAGCCATTCGCAATCAGAAGAGATTAGGTTTATGGAGCGTTGGCTAGCAGTCCGCGGCGAGTCTGACGAAATGGATATGTCCCGGATGGACATGTCGAGCCATCAAATGCTCATGCCGGGGATGCTGACAAAAACGCAAATGTCCGCCCTGAAAAAGGCAAAGGGTGCCGAGTTCGACAAACTTTTTTTAAGTGGGATGATCCAACACCACACGGGTGCTTTGACCATGGTCAAGGAGCTTTTCGATACGGCCGGAGCGGGCCAGGACGCGAATCTATTTAATTTTACGACCGATATTGACAGCGGCCAACGCGCCGAGATCAGGATCATGCAGAATATGTTAGGAAAAGATCATTAGAGGAGAAATTATGAATCGACTACACGCTTTCCGTTTATTTACGGCTTCCATTTTTTTGTGTTCATGTTTTGCCGCCGCCGCGATGGGGCAAAATAACCCGTTCGCTCCCGTTCCAGCGCCGCCGTTGCCGACGGGCATGACAGGTTCGAATCCTAATGATCCGCGTGCCAAGCTAAAGCCCGGAATGTACGACGCAGGCGAAGCGGCATCAGGCCTCAGGCTTGTGAAGTC
>JBKJRA010000029.1:0-2975 GCA_046594975.1 Pyrinomonadaceae bacterium
TTTTCGGCTCGCGTCGTGTGATACCGACAGGCATCTGCTGAACCTGCCCACCTGAAACATGGGCCGCCGGATCGCCTTTAAATTTGGTCAAACAACCGACGCTGCAGAAATAATACGTCGTCCCCTCGTATTCAAAATTGCCCGCCGCCGTCTCCGGCACGACCGTCATCCCGCAGATCGGGTCGATATGTTTCTCTTCCATTGTCGATGTCTCATTCATGATCTCGGTCCTCGCTCTTTCGAATGGACGCTTTTCTTTTCGTTGATACCGCTATCGATATGGCTGTTTTCGATCAAGCCGCAAACGTGGCCTTCCGAATGGCCTATCTTGTCCCACTCTTTCAGCTCGGCGGTCAATTTGGTCCGGTATTTGATCATTTGATCGATCCGCTCATCCAGGTCATGCAGGCACTTTCGGACGAACTCACGAACTTCCTCACACGGGCTTTCGCCTTTGTTTTTATGACTAATGAGCTGCGTGATCTCGCTCAGGGCAAACCCTAGTGTCTGAGCCTGCTTAACAAATGCGATCCGCTCCAGAACGTCATGGTCGTATAACCTGTAGCCGCTATAAGTGCGTCCGGGCCGATCGAGCAAGCCACTTTTTTCGTAAAAGCGCAGGGCTTCGATCCCGACGCCGCTTAGTTTGGAAACTTCGCCGATCTTTAGTTTTCTCGGTTCGATCGGTGACGCTTCCTGTTTGATTTCCGTGGTTGTCGCTCTCATTTCGCTTGTCCTCATAAAACGATTTTTCCTCAAAATTACTCGACAAGATTTAGTATAGACTCTGTATTCGACTACAGAGTCAAGTACTTTTTTTATTTTTCTTCAGATCTTTGTTTTAGCGTTGAACCTAAGCAATATTTTGATTGCTTTTTAATAGCCCAAAAATAGGATTCGGTGCCCCAGACCGAAAATACAACTGCGTCTTTAAAGCGGTGCTCGAAATTCATTTGAACACCAAACTTTCAGTCACGCGCACAAAAACCGGGCCTAAGATAAATAGAAAAGCCGCGGCCAAAATGTCACCGCGGCTTAACAACCCCTATTATTTTTCGACACCTTTCGGCATTCCCCCGCCTCAAAAAACTGATGCCGATCTGGCATCTACATCGGCATTTTCATATTCATTTCCATCTTCATCTCGGGCATGTTCATCTTTTCAAACTTCAAGATGAGAAAAGCCGTGTGCATGGCGACTTCCTGTGCGTCGGGCGAACTTGCCTGCAACACCTTGTCGAGCATCGACATGTGCATCATAATGACGGCGTTTTCGGCGGCCATTTTGTCCATCATCGGCTTCATCTTTTCCATCATCGCGGCATCCATTTTGTCCATGCCGCCCATATGCGTCTTATGGATCTCGTCGGCCTTTTCCATGCTTCGTTTGACCTCGGCAAAGGCCGAACGTGCTAAAGCGATGTCCTCGATCTTGCCGTCCGCCGACATATCCCAGAGCACCCGGGTAAACGCCATTGCGTTGTGATGATAGGCCATCATCAATGCGTGATGCCCGTCTTTGTGCATCTCGTCCATATTCATCTCGCCTTTCGGCATTGTTTTCATGTCCATCTTTTGTGCAAAAACGGCACTGGCCGACAGCACGATCATCAACAACACGCTCGATAAAATTAAGTTTTGTTTTTTCATTTTTGTCTCCATTTTTTTCCTAAAAATAAGTGCGGCATTGCATGTGGCGCAAAAAACATTCAATTGTTTGAACAATATATGGAAACTTAGATCCTGTCTGTGTTGTAGCGCACGGATGGAGCCGAAGATCTCAATAGATTACCCGGGCTGTTGCTGTGACAGGCAATGGAGCGTGCCGAGGCCCCAGACTAGATCGACGGCGTGGATGCCGATGATGGTTCGTTTGGGAAAAAGCTCGGCAAGCGTGCCGAGAGCGATGCGGTCTGCGGGGTCGTTAAATGTGGGAACGAGGACCGACGAATTGGTTATCAGAAAGTTTGCGTAACTCGCGGGCAGACGCTGGCCGCGATAGTAGAGCGGTTCGGGCATCGGGATAAATGCGGTTGCAATCTTGCGGCCGTTTTCTAGTTTGAAGCCTTCGAGACGTTCGCGGTTTTCTTCGAGCAATTCATAATTCGCGTCTTTGTTGTTAGCCTCGCGGCACAGCACGACGGTCTTTTTATCGACAAATCGGCACAGGTCGTCAACATGTCCGTGCGTGTCGTCACCGGCGATGCCTTTGTTCAGCCAGAGAACATTTGTCGCACCGAGACTATTGGCAAGCACCTGTTCATATTCTTTTCGCGTAACGCCCGGATTTCGCACCTGCGTTTCTTGATCGAGCAGGCATTCCTCGGTTGTGATGAGCGTGCCGCAGCCGTTTACGTCGATCGCACCGCCTTCGAGTACGAAGCGCTTGTCGTCAAATGTCGCCGGAAAATATGTTTTCTTGAGCTTTTTCGCCAGCTTTTCGGCGATGCGTGCGTCGAGTTTGTGATCTGCGTATTTCGCCCAGCCGTTGAATTTGAATCCGGCGATAGCCGTCTCATTTTCGTTCTTAACAAAAATCGGCCCGAAATCGCGTGTCCATCCGCGATCGGACGGAATACGAAAAAACTCGACCATCTCAGGACTGACGCCGCATTTTTTTAGAATGTTGCGAGCCTTTGCCTCGTGACGTTCGTCGTTGACCAAGATGCGAACCGTCTCGCTCGCCGCGATACGACGGACGATCTCGCCGTAAACGAAATGTATCGCCGCGATCTTTCCCGGCCAATCGTCAGGATTATGCGGCCACCCGAGCCATACGGCTTCGTGTGGCTCCCATTCGGCGGGCATCGTAAAGCCCAGAGATGCAGGCGTTTGTTCTGCTGGTTTTTCCATTAGTCAATAAACCGTTTTGTAATGTCGCCGTAGGCATCGACGCGGCGGTCGCGTAGAAAAGGCCAGTTTCGGCGAACTTCTTCGATCCTCGCCGGGTCGATCTCGCCGATGACGACCTGCTC
>JBKJRA010000299.1:0-7896 GCA_046594975.1 Pyrinomonadaceae bacterium
CTGGGCTGCGACGTATCAAGATCCGTCGAACGGTGCGATCTCGAACCACTGGATCAACCTCCACGAGACCGGCAACGTCGCCGGTTACAAGCCCATCCTCATCATGGACGTGTGGGAACACGCGTTTATTAAGGATTACGCTCCGGTCGATCGTCCTAAATATATTGAGGCATTTTTCTCGAATATCAATTGGGCCAAGGTCAACTCGCGGCTCGGTTAGTTTAGCGTTACAATTTAACAGGATGGACAGGATAAACGGGATCTGCTGACGGCCCTGAACATCATGTTCATCCTGTTTTAATTTTATGATCGACGAGAAAGTTTTAATTCAAAAATTTGTTAACCGCAAAAATCGTGAGCGGTTGAAAAAGCCCGATTGGCTCAAGATCAAGCTCGGTGATCCGCGCAATCAAAACGCCGTGCTTGAGCTGATCGACGGCCTCAATCTCCATACAGTTTGCCAGGAAGCTAAGTGCCCTAATATTTTTGAATGTTGGACGGACAAAACCGCGACATTTATGCTCGGCGGCGACACTTGTACGCGGCACTGCGGATTTTGTGCGGTCAACAAAGGCAAGCCGATGGATCTCGACCCGCACGAACCAACCCACGTCGCCGAGGCCGTCAAACATCTCGACCTCAAACACGCCGTAATCACATCCGTAAATCGCGACGACCTCGCCGACGGCGGCTCGATGCACTGGGCCGAGACGATCACAAAGGTTCGCGAGATGAATCCCGATTGCAAGGTCGAGGTCCTGATCCCGGATTTTAACGGCGACGAAACAGCCATAAATAATGTCCTCGCCGCACGGCCTGACGTTCTCAATCACAACACCGAAACCATCTCGCGTTTGTATAGACGTGTTCGACCGGATGCGATCTACGAACAGTCAATGGAACTGCTCGCCCGAGCCGCTCATTTTCGCGATACTCAATTCCCATCAATGCTTACCAAAAGCGGCATTATGGCCGGCCTCGGCGAAACATTCGAAGAGGTCGTCGATCTGATGCGCGACTTGCGAAAATCGTCGTGCAACATCATGACCATCGGCCAATACCTCCAGCCATACGAAAAACGTTTGCCGGTCGAGCGTTATGTAACGCCCGAAGAATTTGCCGAATGGAAAGCCATAGGCGAGGCAATGGGCTTCAAACACGTCGAATCATCACCACTCACGCGGTCTTCGTATCACGCACGCGAGCAAACGGAGTCCGGTCAAGAAGTGTGAACATCCTCGAAACAGAGCGACTGATCATTAGAGAATTGGACGCCGCGACCGATGCGGTGTTTGTTCTCGAACTGTTAAATTCTCCCAAATTTATCAAATACATCGGCGACCGCGGTGTGCGGACGGTTGATGAAGCTGCTGATTTTATCGAGAATCGCTATCGTCAGAGCTACCGCGATCACGGTTATGGACTCTATACGGTCGAGCTGAAAGACGGTCAACCGGTCGGACTGTGCGGTTTTGTCAGACGAGATACATTGCCCGGACCTGATTTGGGGTTTGCATTTTTACCCGATCACGAAGGCAAAGGCTACGGTTTCGACTCGGCCGATGCCTTAATGAAATACGGCCGCGAAAAGCTTGGTTTCACGACCGTATTGGCGATCACTTCGGTTGATAACGACGCATCGGGCCGCTTGCTAGAAAAGCTCGGTTTCACATTCGACCGAATGACCGGAAGCGGCGACGAAACCCTAAAGCTTTATATCTCAGAGCCTTAATTTCCCATCAACTCTTTAACCGCTCGATCAAGCTGAGAGTCTTTGCCCGTCAAAGATTCACCGACAGGACGCGTTACCAGAAAATCAACGGGCCGCGGATTCAACTCCATATTTTTGCCGTCGCTGCCAAGTATCATCTGACGCGGCAAGCGAAATGAAGTGCCGTCAAACAGCGTCGAGCCCCAAGTAAAGATGATCCAACCTGATGTCGGCTCGCCAACTACCTTTCCGAGTTTGAGCGTGCGGTAGCCTTCGGTAAAATCTTCAGCATCCGACAGTGAATGTTGATTAGTAACCAGCACAGTTGGCTTTTCGAGCGAACGCTGGCCGAGAGCTGAGCGTCCGGGAACGTTCCACAGACCGCGTTCTTTCATAGTTAAATATCCTTTTCGAGACAGAACGTCAATAATATACGGATTGACGAAACCACCATTATTGTTGCGGATGTCGATGACCACACCGTCTTTCGACTGGTTTTCGGCGTCGAGGTCAATGTAGAGTTGCTCAAGCGAATCGGACGACATATCCGGAATGTGGACATAGCCGATCTTGCCGCCGCTGATCTTAGCAACATAATCACGATTTGCCTCGACCCACTGTCGGTAAAGCAGACCTTTTTCTGTTCCGGTCGAGACTGGTTTGACAGTCACATCACGTCTATTTGTACCATCGACTGAGGGCGAAACCGAAAGCACGATCCGCTTGCCCGATTTGTTTTCGAGGATCTCGTCGAGGTTGACGCCGGCTTCGATCTTTGTGCCGTCAACGCTCACTAAATAATCACCAACATTTATCGATTTGGCGACCGCCGCCGGGCCGAGCGTGATGACCTCGGTTATTTTGAGGGCACCATTGTTTTCATATTCACTGCGGTCAAAACGAAGACCGAGCTTGCCGACAGGTGCTCCGTTGAACAGAGGAGCACCACCGACACCTAGGTGCGAGGCATTCAGTTCGCCGACCATCATGTTCATCAAACGGCGAACCTCGTCCATCGTTTTTGCAGTGGCGACAAGCGGCTCATAGGTCGCCCGGACGGCGTTCCAATCAACTCCGTGAAACTTGTCGTCAAAGAAATTGTCACGCATATACCGCCAGCCCTGCTTAAAGATCTCCATCTTTTCCTGCGCAAAATTGACGCTGATGTCGATGTTCATCGCCAAAGGCCGAACCTCCCGTTTTTCGAGGCCAACAATATTGACGCGTCCGTTCTCAACGTAATATACATCTTTGCCGTCCGGCGAAAACTGGGCCTGAGACTTGAAACCCGGCGTCGAGGTTATCTGTCGTGCTGACGAATCGCTGGAAAGCTCGTCGAGCGAAACTGAGTAGATGTTAAATTGCCCCTCGGATGAGGCAAGCACAAGCAAAGTCTTGCCATCGGGGCTTATCACCGCACTATTGCTGTCAACGCCCGTATTGACAAAGCTGAGGCGCTTGCGGATGTCTTCGAAAATGATCTCGGTCGCCTTAGATTCATCTTTTTTCTCCGTTGCCGGAACCGATGCGGCAGTCGGCGAAGCAGCAGGTGCCGTCGGTTTTTCTTTCGGAGGGTCTTGTTTGAACAGATCGCGAAATTGGTCTTCTTTAAATTTCGGTGTCTTCAATTTCAGGTCGATGCGTGCGATCAGACCAGTCTCGGTCCGCTGGCTCGTGTCGAACAAAATATACGATCCGTCCGGGCTCCACGCGAGAGCACTGCTCTGAGAGTTAGCCAAAAAGCTGACCGGTTTTGGCGTGCCACCGCTCGCCGCGACGACGCTGACATTTGTGTAAGAACGTGTCTCCGGCGATGCCGTGAGAAATGCGATCCATTTGCCATCTGGCGACCATTTAAACGCGTCGCCGCCAAAGAGAGGTGCCGGATCGACAAACAATTTACAGACCTCACGCTCCTTTTTAACCTCAATATCATAGACGAACAACGCACGAGCGTTGCGAACAAACGCAAATGATTTGCCGTCAGGCGCGAATATCGGCGACGTGTCCGTATTCGTCCCGCGGGTCAATTGCGTCTCGGTTTCGGTCGCAAAATCGTATTGAAATATCTCCATGGCACCGTTACGTTCGGACACATAGACCAGCCTTTTGCTGTCCGGTGACCAAGTAACGTACGACTCCGGAGCGACCGTATTCGTAACGCGCACGGCCTCGCCGCCGTCTTTTGCCGAAGCCGCAAAAATCTCGCCGCGTGCGGTTACTGCAACTTTTTTACCATCGGGCGAAAGGGCCATTTCGCGTATTTGCGAACCGAGGCTCATGCGTTCGTTCATCGGGCTCGATGCCGCTCCGCGAAGCGTTATCGGCACCTCAGCCGCTTTGCCGTCGCCGGTTTTCATTTTCCAGATGCGAAAATTTCGCTCGAAAACGATCTCCTGGCCGTCGTACGACATACTCGCCCAGACAACGCGGCCGTCCGTGAAATTTGTGACCTGCTTTGCGGCACCGCCATTCGGCATTGACCAAATATTCTGTGCTCCGGCGCGGTCGGAAACAAAGAAAACTTTCGAACCGTCAGCTGTCGCCATCGGCCACATCTGTTTGGCTCCGGACGGCGTCAATTCTTTGTAAACGTCGCCGGTCTTTTCCCAGATCGAACTTTCATCAAGGTGGCTGCTGCCCTTTCGCCACCACTGGCTGGCGGCGTTGCCACGTGCGGCAAAGATGATCGAGCCGTCGGCAAGCGGTGTCGATTCAAATTCATTTGTATATCTATCCGAGCTGACCTGCATCGGTGTCCCGCCCGTTGCGGGCACCCGATAGATGTCGTTCATCCCGGAGATATCGCGACTGCTCGATGTGAAATAGATCCATTTGCCGTCGCGTGACCAGGCGTCCAGTTGGTCGTTAGCATCGTCAAATGTCAGCCGCCGAAGACTGCCGCTCTCGAGTTCGAGAAGGTAAATGTCGCCGTTTCCTGTGCGTGCGGAGCCGAATGCCAAATAACGTCCGTCAGGTGAAAACAGCGGTTTTGATTCATTAGCCGCGTGCGAGACCAACAGCCGAGCCTGCCCGCCTTCGGACGGCACTGACCACACATCGCCGCCGGAGACGAACGCGATCTCTTTGCGATCAGGCGACAGCGACGGTTCGGTCTTATATTGTGCATATGTGAACGAAACAAACAACAGCATCAACGATGCCGGGCAAAGCATTTTCAGCATAGATCTCCTCGAATCAATTAACAGGTTTTATGAAAATATCGACGATTTTTATACGCACGAAGCGACAAAATGTTTTCACACTTTACAGTGTTTACGCCAGACGAGCCGCTTTCTGATAATATAACCATATTTTATGAGTTATGGCCTTATAGCCGGAAACGGTAAATTTCCTTTTCTTGTCGTCGAAGGCGCCCGAAAACAAGGCGTACCGCTCGCTGTTGTCGCCATTAATGAAGAAACCGATCCGCGAATCAACGAGGTCGCTGAAAATGTGACTTGGGTCGGCATCGGACAGCTCGGGAAAATGATCTCGTTTTTTAAGAAACACCACGTAGAAAAAGCTGTGATGGCAGGACAGGTCAAGCACGTCCAGATATTTTCGGGAGCGATGCCTGATCTTCGGATGGTCAAAATGTTGTGGAATCTGCCGCGACGAAACACGGACGCACTGATCGGCGGTGTCGCTGCCGAAATGGCAAAAGAAAGCATCGAGCTTATTGATTCTACCTATTTTGTTCAGGACAAGCTAGCTGCGATGGGTGTACTGACAAAGCGAAAACCGACCGATCTCGAACGTGACAACGTCGAGTACGGCCTGCACATTACCGACGCGACCGCACGCCTGGACCTCGGCCAGACCGTCGTCGTCCGCAGCAAAGCATGCGTTGCTATCGAGGCGATGGAGGGCACCGACGCGACCATTCGCCGTGCGGGAGAGCTTGCAAATGGCAAGCTGACGGTCATTAAGGTAGCAAAGCCGGAGCAGGACATGCGGTTTGACGTGCCCGTCGTCGGCGTTCCAACGATAGAAGTGATGATCGCCGCCGGAGCGACCTGTCTCTCGATCACGGCGGGCAAAACGCTAATATTCGACCTCGAAGAAATGCTCGCCCTTGCCAATAAAAATAAGATCTGCATTGTGGGAACACGACACGAAACAAATCCCGCCTAGGTCGCGTAGTAAAAGTAGGAATTTACCACAGAGGCACAGAGAACACAGAGTTATTTCAGTAAGACTCACATACTCTGGGGTTTTTCTGTTTATCGCTGTGAAATCTGTGGTGCTACATCTTGAAGGAGAAAAAATGAAACGAAACCTTTTTGCATTTCTGATACTTATTACATTTGTTTTCAATTCGCTGGTTTTGGCGCAGGTTCCGCCTGCGTTAAAGATCACAACGGACGAGAAAAAGATCGCTGATGGCGTGACCGCCAAACAGCTTAGCGACTATCTATATTTTGTCGCGTCAGACGAAATGGAGGGCCGTGACACGCCTTCGCGGGGGCTCGACACGACGGCTAAATTCATCGCGATGAATCTTTCAAAATGGGGATTTAAGCCGGCTGGTGACGACGGAACATATTTTCAAAAGATCGCTCTGCACCGGGACGCAGTCGATCCGTCCGCAACGTCTATCGATGTCGGCGGCCAAAAATTTTCATACGGCGACGACATTGTCCGCGTAACCGGCACCTCGTCGATCTGACCGGCGTTCGCGGCACTGATTGGGCCGATGTCTCGACATACGCCCGGGCAAACGGAGCGGCAGGCGTAATGATATTGCCGATCCCGCACCGGGACGTAACCGGTCGTGTTTCCGCCTTTTTACTTTTTAACTTGAGTGAACCTGTACGCTTCGGATTTGCTCAACCCGAATTCTTTCGCGGCTTTCTTGAGGGCAGTTTTAGCATCGATGCCTTCTTTTTCGAGCTCTTTGATGCGTTTTAAGAGGGATTTTGGAGTCGCTGTTTCCAGCTTAAGGGCTTTGCTCGGAGCACGGTCGATGACCAGCACTATCTCGCCTTTTGTCGGAGATTTAAACTTTTCAACTAACTCGCTCAGACTGCCGCGAACAGTCTCTTCGTGCAGCTTTGTCAATTCCCTCGCGACTGCCGCCTGCCTGTTTCCAAGTACCTCAAGACAATCAGCGAGCGATCTACCAAGACGATGCGGGGTCTCATAAAGTACGAGCGTTGCCGGAATATTACCAATCTCCGCAATCCGCTTTTGCCGTTCGCTTTTTTTGGATGGGAGAAATCCGCCAAAAAATATTGAATCGGTCGCAAGACCTGAGGCAATGACCGCGTTAACGAATGCCACGGCTCCGGGAATCGGCACAACTGAAGCACCGATATCGATGGCGCGTTGCACAATGCGAAATGCCGGGTCACAGATCCCTGGCGTTCCGGCGTCAGAGACTATCGCGATGGATTCGCCACGGATCAGGCGGTCAACAAATTCTTCGGCACGCTCCTGTTCGTTGTGCTCGTGATAGCTGATGAGGCGGTTTGAGATGCGAAAATGATTGAGCAGCTTGAGCGTGTGCCGCGTGTCTTCGCAAGCAATTATATCCACGGAACGGAGAGTTTCGAGCGCGCGGTGCGTCACATCCTGCAAATTTCCGATGGGGGTTGCGACGAGATAGAGTGTTCCGAGCATACTCAAGACTATAACAAATAAGCCCGTGTCGTTTCAGACACGGGCATAGAGAACATGAAAATATAGCTCAATTAAAATGGCCACCAACTCGGCTTGTTGCCGTTGTTCCAGGTGCCGTTGTTGTTACCGCGTCCGTTGCCTCGGCCATTGTTGTAACGATAAGCGTCCGAGATGATGCGAAGATCACGTGAGATCTGGTTCCACTCGCTGCGTAGATAGTTACTAGAACCATAGTTATTCAATGCTTGCTCAAGCTGCGAACCGATGTTGAGAACACGCTGTGCCTCATCGGCACTCTTATACATATCGCGGCCGTTATCGTATTTGTCTTCAAGGTTGTCGGCAGCGTCTTTGAAACGGTCGGCCATCCTTTTGAGAGCCTTGCGTTGGTCGTTGTTGTTATAACCGCCATTATTGTAACCGCCGTAGTTGCCATACTGGCCGTTGTTATACCCGCCATTATTATAACCACCGTTGTTATAGCCGCCGTTGTTATAGCCACCGTTGTTATAGCCACCGTTGTTGTAACCGCCGTTATTGTTATTATTGCGGTCGCGGTC
>JBKJRA010000323.1:0-4190 GCA_046594975.1 Pyrinomonadaceae bacterium
TTGACGGTATCGGCTTGCCGGGGTTCCAATTCATACAGGACGAGATAGAATACAACGCTCGTACTCATCACTCAAACATGGATGCGGTCGAAAACGTCCATATTTGAGTGGTGCGTACGGGCGTTGTATTCGATCTCGTCCTGTATGAACTGAAAACCCGGCAGGCCGATACCGTCAAAGCTCTGGTGATCGGTTCCGCCTGTGTTTGCCATTGTCAGCGTGGTCGCACCCATGTCTTTGAAAGGCGTGAGCCAGTTGCGAAATACCGAACGGACATTTTCGTTGCCCTGCATATAGACGCCGCGGATCTTACCCGTGCCGTTGTCTATGTTAAAGTAGCTCGAAAAATTGTCGTATTCAGGCAGCTTGGTAAGTTTCAGGGGTGTCTGATTCGCCGCTCCGCCGCCGCCGCCAAATACGGGCGTCGTTCCGTCACCCATATAACCAAAGTGCTGTTTTACATATGCACGCGAGCCGAGCAAGCCCTGCTCTTCGCCGGTCCACAGAGCGATGCGGATAGTGCGGCGAGGTTTCAGGCCGAGAGCGTTGATGATGCGGATCGCTTCCATCATCACTGCACAACCTGCTCCGTTGTCGGTCGCACCTGTTCCTGACTGCCACGAATCGAGGTGACCGCCGAGCATTACGACTTCGTCTTTTAGATCACTGCCGGGTATTTCAGCAACGGTGTTGTAACCGTTAAGGTCCTGATCTTGATATTCGACTGCGAGATCGACCGTCATCGTTACCTTTTCACCGGCATCGACCATGCGTGCCACACGGTTGTAGTGTTCACCGGCGACGCTCACTTGGATAGGAATATTTGCTTCCTTTGAATAAAGATTGGGACGCGGAGCGGGTGTTGTCGCTCCGGCTACAGGAGCAGGTTGAACAGCAGTAGCCTGTTGGACAAATACCGTACCACCATCGCCACGGGCTCCATCAATAAGTATCGCCGCACCTTCTTCGGCCAAAAACCGGAAACGGCGAGCGTTAAATAAAGCCTGTGCCGCAAAGTTTGGATTGCCTCCCGGACCACCTGGGCCGCCGGGACCGGCAGGGCGGCGAACCGTTGCAGGGTCTGGTGCGTCAGCCAGATCGACCAATTCTTGCGCAGTTGTGCGTTTGCCCTCAGGATCGAAATGAGCCTTGATCTCACGGATCGGGCTGCCGAGAACGATCTTACCTTTCAACTTGCCTTTGTACTGCTCTAGATCTTCTTCTTTGGTTGCCGTGAAATGAACGACTTCGCCGGTGTAGGCTGAGTCCGCTTTCGTCGCAGGAGGTGTCGGAGGTGTTTTGCCTTTCTTTGCTTTCGGATCTACAACGGGTACCGGAATAAGTGTGTCGGTTCCCGGCGACCAAGCCTTAGGATATGCGATCAGCGGGAAAGCCGTCGGGCCATCGACCATCGCGTAAAATTTCTTTAGCGTCCATCCGCGTCCAAATGGGCCCCAAGCCTCGAGGTGTGCATTCTGCGCGCCAAAAGAGGTGAGCTTGTCACGCGTCCATTCGTTGCCGCGTTTCATGCCCGGACTTGCGGTAAGGCGAGGGCCGATAACATCCGAAAGATACATCAGGGTCTGCATCACCTGCGAACGGTTAAGCCCTTCGTCTTTCATCTTATCGATGATCTCTTTTGGGGCTTCGTAAACTTTGGGAGCCGTCTGCCCAAACGTCAGTGTCGGCAGTATAAATGCGGAAAGCAAAAATACGCCTATGATCTTGCGTCGTAACATTATTTTATTCTCCTGAATTTTGAAATGAATCTGTCTGTCGAGATTTGATTATTTATATCACAGGGCAAGCGAAACCATTAGCCGGAATATCGTATAGTCGAGACAATTTACAATTCCTTACAATTTTAGGATCAAGGCTAGATCGTGGACCAGGTAAGCGTAAATGCAGGCGGGACGTTTTTCAGCACGAGCGGACTGCGTTTTGATTTGCCGTAGCGGTTTTTTAGAAATTCACGGAGACGGATCGCAGGCGGCAGATAATATCCGTGTGCGTATTGAAATATTCGCAGTTCGCAGCCTTCGTCCATAAACTTTACTATTTCGACCAGGATGGCGTCGCTTGCCTCTTTAGGAAGCGTTGCAAATGGCAGACAGCAGACGAGATAGCGAACCTTTCCCAAACCCGAATCCTGATGTATCGAAAATGCATTGGCAGCGTTAGCGCAGACAATATTCATGTCACTGAACTTGGTGTGGAGATTATCGACAAGCTCTTGATCTAGTTCAAAACCGAGATATGAGTCTTTATTGGGAATGACGTCTTGCAAAAACTTGGTTATTGCACCAGTACCAACGCCAAGTTCGAGAACAATGTTGTCTTCGTCGGGCGTGATGCCGTGCAGCATCTCGGCCGCAAGCTCCGGCGAGCTAGGCGCAATGGCGCCAACTTTCATGGGGTTTTTCAGGAATGCCTGTAGGAATTGGAGATTTTCTTTCATTAGAAAGCACTGAGCCGGAATAATTCCTTCCGTGTCGCCGTCCTATGCTTCATCACTCGTTTCGATTACCATTTTATAATTACAGCACTGGTGTTGGCAATGCCTGACGATGTCGCATTTCGGATAGTTTGATCGTCTGAACTTTACCATCACCTACCATTCTTCTTTGCAGTTCTTTTTGCAGGTGCCTTTTTGGCTTTAGGCTTCGTCTTCTTTGTAAACGCTCCCGGCACTTCTGTCTCGATAAGTTTTTTTACCTCTTCCAGTGTTAGAACTGCTGCATCGTCCGCAGTGGAGCGCGTGCCATCGGCCTTTCTCGGAACTGAAATGATCTTTTTGCCAAATTTAATGACCGGGCCCCAACGGGCATTTTCCAGCGAGATCTTTTCGTCCTCCCACCGTTGTATGTAGCGATTCGCTTCTTTTTCGCGCTTTGCCTCGATCAGCTCGTTCATCTCGGATTGGGCGAGGTTCTCAAAATCATACCGGCGCGGCACATTGATAAATAAACCGTCCCATTTTATGAAAGGCCCGAAACGTCCCGTACCTTTTGTGATCGGTTTATTGTCAAACTCACCAACCGGGGCATCCGCAATTTGTTTGGCTTTAATAAACTCGATCGCTTTTTCCGTATCCACCGATCCAAGGTCGGTACCGCGTGGAATGGAGATAAATTCGTCACCCCATTTTACATAAGGTCCAAAGCGGCCAATGCTTACAGACAAATCTCTGCCGTCATAATTGCCCATCGCGGCCTGCAATTTGAACAGAGCGAGCGCTTCGTCAAAGGTTATGGTTTCAATGCTCTGGCCGGGCGGAACCTTTGCAAATCTCGGCTTTTCCTCTTCATCGGCGCTGCCGATCTGTATGATCGGGCCATAACGTGCCATGCGGGCAACCACCGGTTTGCCGCTTTCCGGGTCGGTTCCCAATACCCTTTCCCCTTTCACACGCTCTGCATTCTCAATGGTATTATCGACGTCCTTTTTGAAAGGGCCGTAAAACTCCTCGATCATTTCATTCCACTGCAGTTTGCCGTTAGCAACCTCATCGAACTCGCCCTCGATCTTGGCGGTGAAGCCATAATCCATGATGGCGTCAAAATGTTGTTTGAGAAAATCAGTCACCAGGAGCCCGAGATCAGTTGGGAATAACTTTGCTTTTTCCGCACCTGTATTTTCAGATTCTTCCCTTTTGGTGATGGAATCGTCTTTTAATACCAATACGCGAAAGGCTCTCGGCGTCCCCTCTTTATCTCTTTTTTCTACATACTCTCGTTTCTGTATCGTAGAAATAGTCGGTGCATATGTGGACGGGCGGCCGATGCCGAGCTCTTCTAATTTTTTTACCAGTGAGGCTTCGGTATATCTCGGCTGCGCACGGCTGAACCGTTCCGTGGCTCGAAGTTCCGACAACGGCATCAATTGCCCCACCGTCATCGGCGGTAGCAGGCCTTCTGATGACTCTTCCGCTTCGTCTTCATCTTTATCTTCCTGATAAACCTTCAGAAATCCGTCGAATTTCAACACTTCTCCCGAAGCTGTCAGTTCTTCTTTGTTCGTGGAGATCTCTATTTTGACCGTAGTTTTTTCTAACTCGGCATCGGCCATCTGCGAGGCCATAGCTCGCTTCCAGATGAGCTCGTATAACCTCTGCCACTCCTCCTCCGGGATTGATGTCTTACTCGTGTAGGTGGGTCGAATGGCTTCGTGCGCTTCCTGTGCGGATTCGT
>JBKJRA010000346.1:0-4158 GCA_046594975.1 Pyrinomonadaceae bacterium
AGGAAATGTTCGGATTCGAATTCTCCGAGATGCTTGAAAAGATCCGTGGATCAAAAAAAGCCGTACCTAAAAAGAAAGCTCTCCATCCACGCTCCGCAAAGACGTTAGCCAAGGCCAAAACTAAAACCACGAAACAAATAGTGACAAAGAAGAACGGCCGAAATCCTGGTCAATAAGTTCAGGGTAATGCCGGCGATTGCGTGATTTCACGCAGATTCGAGCGGATTTTTGCGAAAAAAAAGGTGAAAGTTTGATATAAACGTGCGTACGAACGAGTCGGTCAGGCCGCTCGGGCATATTCCTGCATTTTTTGTTCGACCGCGTAGATCGCCCTTCGTTTGTACAGCAGTCTTACTGCGGCATCGACGAATATCTCCAGGTCGTCAGGCTTTACCAAATATTCCGTAGCTCCTGCATTGAAAGCGTTTTGGCGGTCGATAGGACGATTCATTGCCGAAAAAAACATCATCGGCACATTGCACCCGCGCTGACGCATTAATTTGCACAGTTGCGGCCCCGTCATGTCCGGCAAGGCATATTCGAGAATGCACAGATCAAATGCTTCACTTTCTAATTTGAAAAATGCCTCACGCCCACTGGCGACGGTAACAACCGATGCCTTCACGCCTGAGCCGCGTAGCATTATCGAGATCCATTCACACGAGTGGATATCATCATCTACACAGAGTATCCGATAAGCAACTTCGTTCATTTTGACAGCCTCCTTTGTTGTATAGGTAATTTAAGTGAGGTCAATCGTAGGTTCAGTATTGGAGAAGACATTAAAGACTAATTTCTTCGGCTATTATGACCATTACCGCATCAGATGGGAGCGGTAAACATTCGAATTCATAAAATCAGAACATACGGAGGAACATACAATGACCGCAAATTACAGCACAGACCAAATAAATGCCTCATCCGGAGGCTCGACCAGCTCTTTGGTCTATCTACTCGTCGGCACCGGCATCGGAGCCGCTCTCGGACTTTTATTCGCCCCAAAATCGGGCAGCGAGCTTCGGGGCAGTATATCTGACATCACCCAGCGCGGCTACGGCAAAACGACCGAGCTCGCCGGCCGCGTCAAGGAACAGTCAGCAAATATGCTGCAGACCGCCAAAGATAAAGCCGGTGACCTCTTCGAAATGGCGAGTTCACTGGGCACTGATCTCACCAACAAAGCTGAGGACACCGCCAACGGTGTCAGCAAAGAGCTTGCCACGGGCGTCCAGCAGCTTGAGGAAAAGTTTGGCGAACATCAAACTAACTCGTCACGAACGGGTCGCCGCTCGTCGAGCATTGTCTAAGTAATACGGGCCATTCCCACAATGGCCTGTACCGCGAGGGCAAAGACCGTGACATTTGCCCTCGCATCCCAGGCTGATGGGGGAACGATAAGTTCTCCCATCGCCTCAATTCTTAAAGTTGCAGGTAAAGCTCCCCTCCTTACGACGGAGGGGTGGACGCGTTTCGCGGATGGGGTGGTTCTTTAACATCCCATGGTTAAATGGAGCACAAATGATCAACCACCCCAAAGAACTACTGGACGTCGAACCTGATCCGCAGGTAAAAGAAGAGTTTGCCGACGAAAGCGTCGTTAACGAAGGCTCTCAAGAGCAGCTTATCGAAAAGATCAACGATTACACCGACCGCTCGCCCGAACTTTCCGGCGGCGATGTCGATGCCGCCTGGGAAGATTCCGACGTCGGCGAAGAGTCTGTCGGCGGCGGTAATCCCACGCCGGATCAGAGCATCGTCGAAGAATTAGGCGAGGCAATGGGCGTCACCTACGAAGACAACGAACCGCTCGATTTTCAGGAAAAATTAGAAAAACGCGACCGCGACCGCTGGGAGCTAGACCCCGCCTCCGCCGAAGACTTAGGCGATACGGAATAGTCAAAGAAAGCGAGGCCATTACAACCTCGCCTTTTTATTCCCCTTGATCACCCCTTGAATTAAAAGTTGAACCGAAATCCAAATTGGATCTGGCGGTTCGAGCCTAGGCCGACTGTACGGCCGACGGTTGAGCGGAGCAGGCCAAATGTCGATCCGGCGGCACCTTGGGTAAATGCCTGGCCGGGCTGGACGACGTTTGAGGTCGATGCCGAATAGACGCTCGTGCCTGTGTTAAAACTCAGGCTTGGTAGAGCGTTGCCAAGCGTCGTGGATGGATTTGCGAAATTCGTCTGGTTAAAGATGTTAAATATCTCCGTTCGAAATTCGAAATTCATCCCTTCTTTGATACGAAACCGCTTGGCGACGATCATATCGACCTGTTTGAAGGTAGGGCCGGACAGAGCATTTCGTGAGAAATTGCCAAACGTACCTGCCGTCGGTATCGCAAACGCCGCAGGGTTGATAAAGTTGCGGTCGTTATTAAGGTAAGGGTTGACACCCGCGATCAGGTTAGGCCGACGTATGTTACGCGAGTTGCCGCCACCCGGCGTGTTAACAACAGCGATAAAACCCGTCGGGAGAGCTGGAAAGCTTGCACCCAACGACGGAAGATTTGCTGTAAAACCCTGTGCAAAGAATCCGCCTGCTCCGTTAGGGCAGCCAGCCGCGAGCTGGCACTGGACGACCACATCAGGACGCACGACCAGCACCTCGACCGGAACGCCGCTGCGAGCATTCATAATACCGCCGATCTCCCAACCGCCGAGCAGCACGTTTTTCACGCCGTCAAAGTTAAATCGTTTACCCTTGCCGAAAGGCAGCTCATACAAGGCACTTAGATTAAAGGTGTGACGCACGTCAAAGTTGTTGCGTCCGCGGTCAGCTTCGAAATTATCGAGTTGTGCCGATGTACGTGCTTCGTTAGATCCGCTCGACAAACCATGGCTCTTGCCGAAAGTGTATTGAGCATTCATCGTCAGGCCGCTCGAGAAACTGCGGACAAACGACATTTGCAGCGCATTGTAGCTGTCGTCACCGCCGCTCGTTTTATAGTCGATCTCGGCGTACGGATTCTGAACCGACGTGCCGCTAACGATGCTGAATTGGCGAACCGTATTTGTGCCGATAACCTGTCCGGTGATCGGATCTGTACGATTGACTACACCAAAGCCTGTCGGGATGTTAGAGCCGTTAACGATGCTCGTTTGACCGGCAAGGATGCGGTTAGCGACGCTGCGGAGAAACAAGTTCCGGCCCTGACTGCCGACATACGCGACGGTCGAGACGATGTTATATGGCAACTGCTGCTGCCATGAAAATGTGTATTGATACACACGCTCGGGGATCTGATAATTGCCGGAATACGCACGCGGCTGATAGTTGCGGTTATTCGGCGTGGTGCTGAAAGCACTTATGATAGCTGCGGTGTTTGCCGGAAACGCCAGCAATCCGCCGCTTGTGATCGTCGAACTGATGCGGTCGCTTTCGATCGGCTGTATCTGGTCCTCGGTCTGACCGGGGCCGTAAAATATGCCGACTCCGCCGCGAAGAATAGTCTTGCCGCCGCCGAAGAATCCGGTTCCGCCCTGATCAGGCGACCACGTGACCGCAAGACGCGGGGCAAAGTTGTTCTTCGAAGACTTATAAGGCTGCTCGGTCGGCGGCCGCAGTGTTCCTGTATTAATGTCAAAAAAGATCTGCTGGTTATGTGCCTCACGCAGTGGCGAGTAATACTCGTAACGCAGGCCGTAGCTGAGCGTCAGACCCGGACGGATCTTCCATTCGTCCTGTGCGTAACCGATGTAATATGCCTGTTTCGCAAGACGTGTCCCGCCTGGGCCGTTTGTAAACGGGCTCGGGGCACTAACATCGCCGAGATACTGCACCGAGGCGGGCGTGTTTGCGAGGAATGCATTGAGATTTGAAAACGTGTATGTCGTGCCGCCGAGACGGTCGGTGTACATACGGATAAGGCGAATCTCGCCGCCGATCTTGACGTTATGGTTGCCCTTGATCCAGCTCAGGCTGTCGATAAACCCGAGTGAGTACGGCGTGTAAGGCTGGCCGCGTCCGTTGGTCGCAGAGTTGGCACGAACTAGGCCGCCCGGGATCGAGATGCCCGACGAGGTTCCCTGACCGGCGATGCCTGTGTTGGCAACGCTGCCTGAGATGTTGAGTGTGAGATTTGTAAAGTCAAGGCCGGCAACCGTCGGTGCTGAGCCGTTGATGCGTGTGCGGGCTCCGTTGTAGCCGACCTTAAAT
>JBKJRA010000045.1:0-2908 GCA_046594975.1 Pyrinomonadaceae bacterium
TTGGTCTGCTCACGAACTGTTTCTGGTCTACTGTTTGCGGCCTAGTGCCAACTGATTATGCGTTGCCCATTTTGCTCACATATAGAGGATAAGGTCGTCGATTCCCGCGAGGCCAAAGATGGCGATTCGATCCCCCGCCGACGCGAATGCCTCGGCTGCGGCCGCCGCTTTACGTCCTACGAACGCATCGACGAGATCCCTTACATGGTCGTCAAAAAGGACGGCAAACGTGAAAGCTGGGACCGCAACAAGGTCCTCGCCGGACTATTTCGCGCCGCCGAAAAACGCCCCGTCTCGACCGGCCAACTCGAAGCAGTTTGCGACGAAGTCGAGAAAAACGTACAGGATTCGCTTGACCGTGAACTCGCAACAAGCGAGATCGGCAAGATCATAATGCGTCGCCTTAAGGCTCTGGATAAGGTGGCGTATGTTCGATTCGCCTCGGTTTACTTAGAGTTCGCAGACGTGAGCGAATTTATGTCCGAGCTAAAAGTTTTGGTTGGTTCCCGCACCGCCGCCGCTGACAAAAAGAAGAAAAAGAAATAAAAACTATTTAACGCAAAGTCGCCAAGGAGCAAAGACGCGAAGAATTTTTTCGTATTGGCTACCCATCTTTATCCGGTTAATCTTTATTTTTTTACTTTGCGGCTTGGCATCTTTGCGACTTTGCGTTGAAATTCCTCGATCTCCCACTCGTTGCCCTTTCCCTCATATTCTCTTAACATTAAAGGCTATGGTTGAGATCGAAGATTTTCCAGTTGCTTTAGCTGAGTCGGACGCAATTGAGCCGATGGTTCAGATCCCGCCCGAACTGCCGGTACTGCCCCTGCGTGACATTGTTATTTATCCATTTATGATCGTCCCGCTTTTTGTGTCACGTGACCGTTCGATCCGTGCCGTCGAAGAGGCTCTTAAAAATGACAGGATGATCCTGCTCGTTTCGCAAAAGGACGTTAATAAAGAGGAGCCCGAGCAGGATGATCTATTTACAGTAGGCACTGTCGCAATAATAATGCGGATGCTCAAGCTGCCTGACGGACGCATTCGTATCCTGATCCAAGGGCTCTCGCGATGTCTCGTGGATTCAGTTGCAGGCGGCGGCGAGTATGTAAAGGCTGGTGTCACGCCGATATCAGAGCCCCTTGCTCCGGAAAACTCCTTGGAAGTCGAAGCCCTTGTTCGCAATGTGCGCGGAGCGATGGAACGTGCGACTTCACTAGGCAAAAACATCTCGCCTGAGGTGCTGGCGATCATTGCTAATCTCGACGACGCGGGCCGCCTCGCTGACCTTTCGGCATCAAATCTCGAACTCAAGGTCGAAGACGCACAGAGCGTGCTCGACATAGAAAATCCGGTGCCGCGTCTGCGAAAAGTCAACGATCTTTTGAGTCGTGAGATCGATGTCCTAACAGTTCAACAAGAGATCAATTCACAGGCTCGCTCTGATATAGACAGGTCACAACGTGAGTATTTTCTGCGTCAGCAGTTAAAAGCAATCCAGGGCGAACTTGGCGAGGGTAATGAACTCTACGAAGAGATCGAGCAGTATCGAGACAAAATTCTTAAGTGCAGAATGCCCGAAACTGCCGAGGAAGAATCGCTCCGACAGCTCAAAAAACTGGAGCGGATGCACCCCGACACGGCCGAGACGGCTACACTGAGAAACTGGCTCGACATAATGACCGATCTGCCGTGGTCAAACGCGTCGAAGGATAATCTCAATCTCAAAAAGGCTGAAAAGATACTCGACGATGACCATTACGGACTCGAAAGAGTAAAGGAACGTATTGTCGAATCTTTGGCCGTGCGTAAGCTTCGCGAAAAACCGAAAGGCTCAATTTTGTGTCTCGTCGGCCCTCCGGGCGTCGGTAAAACTTCGCTGGGACGTTCGGTTGCGAGAGCCTTGAATCGTAAATTCGTCAGGCTGTCGCTAGGCGGGCTTCACGACGAGGCGGAAATTCGCGGCCATCGACGGACATATGTCGGTGCGATGCCCGGACGAATCGTTCAGGCGATACAGCAGGCAGGAACGAACAATCCGCTGATAATGCTTGATGAGATCGACAAAGTTGGGGCCGATTTTCGTGGCGATCCGTCTAGTGCTTTGCTTGAGGTCCTAGATCCGGAGCAAAACGCGACTTTTCGCGACAATTATCTCGGCGTCACATTTGACCTGTCGAACGTGATGTTTATGACGACGGCTAATGTTCTCGATACAGTTCAGCCCGCTCTGCGTGACCGTATGGAGATCATCTCGCTCTCCGGTTACACCGAAGAAGAGAAACTTGAGATCGCAAAACGGCACCTTATTCCAAAGCAGATCGAGGAAAATGGGCTTGGAAAAGACGACGTTAAATTTGACCGCAAGGCGATTGCAAAAACGATCAGTGAATATACACAAGAGGCCGGTTTGCGGCAGCTTGAGCGTGAACTCGGCAAGGTTTGTCGTAAGGTTGCTCGTGCAAAGGCGGAGCTTGAGGGCGATTTCAAGCCGACTCGCATTACGGCAGAGAACCTGAAAGATTATCTGCGTATATCGCGTATCTTTAACGAAGGTGCCCTCAAAAAAGACGAGATCGGCACCGTCACAGGACTCGCATGGACGGCAGTCGGCGGCGATATTTTGTTTATCGAGGCACTTAAAACCAAAGGTAAAGGCAAACTATTGCTCACGGGGCAACTTGGCGAAGTAATGCAGGAATCGGCTCAGGCGGCGTTCTCGTATGCAAAGGCTCGGTCCAAAGATCTGGGCATCGATGAGACCGTGCTGGATAATTTTGACATTCATATCCATCTGCCCGAAGGGGCTATTCCGAAAGACGGGCCGAGTGCCGGCATCACGATGGCGACGGCTCTGGTATCGGTGTTATCGCAGCGTGCTGTGAGAAAGGATGTGGCGATGACTGGC
>JBKJRA010000065.1:0-4321 GCA_046594975.1 Pyrinomonadaceae bacterium
GGTATTATGTTTGCCGCTGAGCTGTCAAAATCTCTTGCATTGATTGATGAAAAAGATGTAAAATTGTTGAACGATGTTGTGCAGCATGCCGGTTCATTGCCGCCGCTCACAAACATCGTTGCCCAAGAGGTTTTTGAGGCTTTCAAATTTGACAAAAAACATCTGTCTGGGTCATTGCAACTGGTGCTGTTAAAAGGCTTAGGCAAACCCATAATTCTCTCGCAAGCAGATGTCCCCCTCGCCACTACAAAGTCAGTTCTCAAAAAACTTCTTCGTGAATGGGCCTAATGGTTTCATTCTCAGGAGTTGCAAAATGCATAAACAAGTCAATAATCGCGAATCTGAAAGAGGAAGCGCCGGTGTCAAATTTGTCATCGCGATCGTTTTTATCGTGTTAGTCGCCAACGCGGGGCTCAATTATGTTCCGGTCGCATATAACGCCGAGAGCCTGAAAGCGGATATGGGCACTGCCGTGCTACAGGGAATCGCTATGCCCGGACGAATGAATCCGGTCGATAACGTAAAAGGCCGCATTCAAAAAGCGATCATCTCAAACGACATTCCGCCGGATGCATTTGTCGATGTCAAGCAAGCGGGAAATGCGATAACGGCACGAGTCGTCTATACCAAGGATGTCAGCATTTTGCCGTTTGGCATCTATAAATATAATTATAAATTTGACCAGACGGTGACGCCGACAGGATTTTTGTTGAAACAGTAATTAGTTTGGAGTACTGGTTTTAGGCGGCCTACTAAGAGCCCGCTGAAACGGGAACTCCAAGCATTTGTTGGATCTTGAGAGGCTGGATCTGGACGAGAGCGTCGGTCGCATCGGCGAGCCAGGTCGTCGGGCACACGCCGCAAGTAGTACATTTTTCAACCGCAGGACAGGGAAGACTCGACAAAGATTCGAGGGCTTTTTCGTGTTCTGTTTTAAGAAATTCGAACGACAGGCCGGAATCGACGATCGACCACGGAAGGAATTCGTCGTAAGGACGATTACGCGAAGTGTGAAACGCCGGATCGATACCCGTTTCACGCAAAGCACGATTGAGATCGCCGCCATTACGGGCAGCTGCGTCGATAGCAGCTGCGACGGTACGATCGCCGGACGAATAGAGAGCTTGTTCGTGGGCGATGCGTGAGGACATAAATCGTACCTCGACGTTCGGAATTTTGCTCAGGCCGCGGCTGACGTATTTGATGCGTTTCTTTAGTTCTTTTTCGTCGCAGATGGCGTCCCATTGGAGCGGTGTGTTCGGTTTTGGAACCAAACCATTTAGCGACGGTATGATCTTGCCGGCACGGCCAAATTTCTTGCCCGCGACGAGCATGCGGTCTTTGATCCGTTCGACCAGCACAAACATTTCGTCCAGATCTTCCTGCGTTTCGGTCGGCAGGCCGACCATCATATAGAGCTTGATGGTGAGCATACCGCGGTCAAATACGGCTCCGCAGATATCGACGATCTCGTCATTTGTCAGATTTTTGTTGATGACACGGCGGAGGCGATCGCTGCCTGTTTCTGGTGCGACGGCGATCTGCTGATCGCGTGATTCGACCAGTGCGTCGAGCAGCTCGTCCGAAATTTGATCGAGCCGTAAGGATGAAACCGAGATGCGGTAATCCATCGCACGCAGCTCGCGGAGAATAGTCGAGATCTCAGGATGATCGCAGACGGCGGTCGAGACGAGGCCGATCTTGTTTGTTTTCGAACGCCACTCTTTTGCTTTTGCGAGGATGTCTTTTGCTGGAACGACACGAGGCGGATAATAGTTGTATCCTGCCCAACAGAACCTGCATCCTTGCGAACAGCCTCGTGAAATTTCGACGAGCAAGCGGTCGCCCATCTCGGCGCCGGGCGACCATATTGCGGTCGATGGGCAGAAAGTTTCCTGATTGACCAAAAACTCGGCAAGCTCGGTCTGCCCTCGTTTCATCGCACGGCGGAGCGTGCCTTCTTTCGGATTGACCGAAGCCAATGCGCGTCCGACACGCTTAGGGACACCTTTTTCGTTTGGAATGTAGTCGAAAACGGTGCCATCTTCGTTATAGATCACATCGTAAAGCGACGGCACGTAAAAGCCGCGCCCGATCTGTGCGAGGGCGAGCAATATCTCATCTTTGCTTTCGTTTTCAAATATCGCGTCGATCAATTGAAACGCCAGTACTTCGCCTTCGCCGACGGCGATGACGTCTGTGAAATCTGCAATCGGTTCGGGATTGAGAAACGATGCGGCACCGCCCATGATGACGAGCGGGTCAAAATGCGTGCGGTCCTTAGACCAGACCGGAATGCCCGAAAGCTGGAGCATCCGGGCCATATTGAGGTAGTCCGTTTCAAACGAGATCGAGAAAGCGACAACGTCGAAACCCTTAACATGAGACTGAGTTTCGAGCGACATCAAAGGGGTTCCGATACGCTCGTATTCTTTTAACTCGTCAGCATCGGGCAGGAAAACACGCTCGCAAGCAACGCCCGGAATCGAGTTGAAAAGCTCATACATCGTATGCAGCCCAAGATTTGCCATGCCGATAGCATGAGTATTCGGGTAGCAAAGTGCTATACGCAGATCGGCGACGCGGGTGACCTCATAGCCTTCCTCGTTGGCAATTTTCCGCTTATAGCTTTCGACGATGAATTTACTCATTAAAACCCCAAACTTTTAGGTTAACAGATGGAGCGGTGGGTCACAACAAAAATGATGCCTAGTGGGCTGGCCTCCATTTAGGAATCTGAATTAGCCACGAATGCAGGAATAAGAATAGATCTTGCGACTTGATCAGATCATTCGTGCATTCGTGGCTGATCATTAGGCAGGCATACGTTACTTTTTCTTTGGCACAGGAGCCCTCGGCGTCGAGTAAAAAGGTTTATGTTGGACGACGTAAGTTTTGTTATCATATTGGCCGTCGCCATCGACATCGACCATTACTTCGAGCTTGTATTTTTTGCCCGCTTCGTGGCCTTCGGTCAGGTCATACGACAGTGCGTACTGGTTGCGGAGCATGGCGTTGATATTTTGGAGATAGCCGGGAACTTCGCCCTCGAAGGTCATCGGGTAATGCACGCCGCCAGATTCCTTGGCAAAGGTGTTCATCGTGTTCTGCGCCTGCAAAAATGTCAGCCGTCCGGGCGAGCCTGTCAATCCGTCGGTAGCTCCGAGGTATTGCTCGTATTTTTTGTAAAACAAATTTCCCGTGCTAATGATATAGATCGGGACACCTGCTTCCTGGATGATGCGGCGAACCTCGTCATAGTTTATACGGCTAAAAGTATCAATGCCTGACGCGACTAGTATGATCGCACGGCGTTTTGACCGGACATCGACCATGCCGGCATAATCGGACTTTTCTTCTTTAGAGTTATCCAAAACGACCGAATCAGCACGGCCGCCGATAAGAGCAAATTTGAGTGCGTCAAACAGATTGTTTTCGCGAAACGCCGGCTGATTGCGCAGAAGTATGTTTACCGCAGCGTTCAAACGTGCCGGGTCATTGGTAAAATCCGTGAGCGGCGTCGGGCTCATATCAAAAGCGATGACCGATGCGTAATCATTGGGCGGTTTAATAAACTTTGACAGAAATAATGATACGGGCCGGATGACCTCATAAGTGCCGGGTTCGAATGAGCCACCTGCAGCCTGTCCCAGAGCTTCTGTCCACTTGCTAAATTCGACGACGAGCGTGACCGTTATCGGCGAATCAGGCGTGGAAAAATTGGAAATGTTTTGCTTGACGCCGTTTTCAAAAATGGCAAAGTTTTCTTTTTTCAGCCCTGTGATGATCTGTCCGGTTTTTTTGTTAAAGACTACGGCATCAACATTGACGATATTGGTCTCGATCTTTTCGACAGTAGTGTCGATGACGGCGTTCTTTTCTTGTTCCAGCCTCTTTTTGTCGGCCTCAGCTTTCAGACGTTCTTCTTCGGTCTGCGGCGTCGAACGCCCATTTTTTTTCCCGTCGCCCGGCAGATCTGTCGGTTTTTGTGGTTTCGATTGTGCATTTGCAAACGGAGCCGTTATCACCACCAAGGCAAAAACTAGAACAGTCAGTGCAAACAAACTACGTTTGGCAGAAAAAAAGAGCATATTTGTATCCTTAACCAGAGCGATTACCTTTAGATACAGATTGTCCGTCTTTAGTTGGTCAAAATCAAGAAAAACCGCGAATAAGATAAGAATATTAGCTACAGATGGACACAAATAGACACAGATCAAGAGCAAGATAAACTATAAATTCATATTATTATCGGCGTTTATTTGTGTCCATTTATGGCCATAAATTCTGTCTAAAGAGCAAAAAAATCCCGACCTATTGG
>JBKJRA010000160.1:0-12195 GCA_046594975.1 Pyrinomonadaceae bacterium
AGGCTTCTGGTCGGTTCACGCTTTCTACTTTGCGACGAGCTGACACGACAGGTCAAGGCTGTGGAAGCGAGGCTCGAAGAAGAGGCGAATAAGGAGAAGCGTGCTCAGCTGCTGATGACGCATCCCGGGATCGGGTTGATCAACGCCATGGCACTTGTTCACACGCTCGGCGATGTCCGACGCTTCTCCCGAAAGGAAGAGGTCGTGGCATTCATAGGACTCGACCCGCTCGAGAAAAGCTCGGGCGAGACGAGGCGGATCGGTTCGATCAGCAAGCGAGGTTCGCGGCTCGCAAGGCTCCTGCTAGGGCAGGCTGTCCAGGCAAGTCGCGATATGAAGATACGGAAGTTCTATTCCGAGGTTAGCCGTCGTAGAGGCCGCCCGAAAGCAAAAGTTGCAGCGGCCCGTAAGCTTCTCATCAACTGTTATGTCATGCTTCGTGACAATATCAGCTATGAGGAGTTCACACGGCGGGGCGGAGTTGGTGTGTACGAGGGGTCAGGAGAGGTGACGCGAGAAATCGCTTCAGTCTCTGGAGGTCTGATGGTACGGCCAGCCATCTCGATATAGTTCGAGATGAGCCGATCAGGTTTCATGTAGCCAGCCGCTCAAAGAAGCTGTGCACGAATAGATGATGGCATTCGCTAATAAAAGCGGTGCGGATCTGAAAGAATCTAACTAATAATGGAGGCGCCGGTTGTTCTCTTTTGTCACCCAATCAAACGCACTGATCGCATCCCAAAGATGCCATAATACCCGTGCTCTTGACTTCAACGGTTACTTCATAGATGACCCCTTTCTTCCCCCATTCTTCCGCATTCTTCCGTTTCGTATAGCGCAAAGCCGTCAGCATTATGTTTTGCACCATGCAAAGAAATGAAACTATACGTCCACACTTCTATGCAATCATTTTTCATGGTCGGGGAATGGGAGCGATAACGCATACTGCTGAAATTTGATGAGAGTATCTGCATTGTTGGCCCGCACCCACAAATGCACGACGCGATCCTGGTCGATCTGAATCAACATTTCTCGCATTTGCACGTTGGGCTCTTCCGCCGATTTGCTGCGATACCAGAACACCTCACGACCATTAAGTCGGGCGGATTCGGCACGGTCCGAACGGCGCGGGCTAAATAGTGATTCGCGGCTAATGCTCATTGCAAACGCTTCGCTGCCGGAGTCGGTCAGCAAAGCGCGACATAACAGCTGGCTGGGAACTTGAATTACTTCCCACCGCAGAATACGGGCAAGTGCTGATGGCAAGGGCGGGCAACCATCCCATTTCACTACGGCTGTTTTGTTTGAATCAGATGTGGAATCCTCGCCTACCCCAAGACGGTTGACTATGGCGTTGAAACTCTCCGTTAAACGATCAACTACTTTGGCGTCTTTGACTGACGATCTAACATCCGTCAGCAATAAATCAACAGCCAGTCTGGAGGTTTTGCCGAGCAGTTTCGCCAATTGGACATCCCATTTTTCGACAATGGAAGTTTGCAACTCTTCATCCTCAACTTCTTTCGCCAAGGAATTCTTGAGTTGTTCGACCAGTAATGCGACTCCTTCCGCATCGAGCGGGGCATCAGATTTAGTTTGTGCCAACGCGCATAGACAAAACGTGGTGCCGACAATAATTGAAACCATCGTCAATTTTGTAAGATTCATGCCAATCCTAAAAGCCAAATTATTCCAATTCATTTGTTATCACCTCACGCTCTTAATGGATGCAGACTTTTCAATATAATATACACGAAATGTTTAAAAGCCACTTGAATAAGGATCTTTTTTGGCTCTCAAGCTTAAACCATTAAATAAATGCTTGAAAGAATCGGGGTCATTGAAAAAAAAGGATCGGGGTTAGACATGCGATATTGCGATTCTTTTCTTTACGTCAAAAATGGCGGGCTGACCCAATTCTTTTTCCTTGGTCCGGTCCGAATCAGTTGGATCAATGTGGACCATGGTGGAGGACCGAGGAAGAGCTACTTAGTGTGACCAGACTCCAATTCCTGTGCGATGGCATTGCGAGTCTTGATCAACAAACTCATGATATCTTCCTCGGTCTTGCCGCCGGTATCGATCGGCGGGAGCAACACCATCTCGATCTCGCCTGAGTAAGCGACGCCAGTTCGTTTTCCCATCATCCAATCAGTGTTCTTGATCGCTACAGGCACTATCGGCGAGTTGGTCTGCAATGCGAGGTAAAATGCACCCTTTTTGAAAGGTAGCAGTTCGCCGGGTAATCCGCGCGTGCCTTCGACAAAGAGGCCGAACGAAAAACCTTTGGCCATCACCTCGCGGGCTTTTTCCATTGACCGCAAAGCACGTTCAGGATTTGAACGGTCGATTGCAATGATATTGACAAAATTCATCCCTTGGCCGAGAACCGGTACCTTGAGCAATTCCTTCTTGGCGACAAGCCCCATCTTTTTTCCGGCGTAGAAAAATAGCGTTGCGGTATCCAGATATGAGCGATGATTCGAAGCGAAAACGTATGAAACTGTCGGGTCGAGATTTTCGAGTCCGGTGACCTTTACCCTTGCTCCGCAAGCTCGCAGCCACGTTTTTGCTCCCCATTGAGCAAGTGGAAAGAGCCATATGCGGTGATTGATTATCCACAAAAATATTAATGCTGGAGTAGCGATAACTAGCAGCAGCGACCCCGCGACAAACCAACTCCACCAATAGCGAAGTTTCCCCGACACACGCGATTTGTTAGACTTTTTAACAGGAAAAGTCAATTTTATATTTTCAGTAGCCGCCTCTAAAGGAAAATCCGACATGCCAAATAGTCTAAGGTCTAACGTCCAAAGTCAAAAATCAGCGAGAGTGTCATTCAGTTTCTTTCGCATATTAATAGCGATCTGTAGCCTCGTGCTACTTTTTGCTCTTTCGGCGTTTTCTCAGGTGCCGTCGCCAAAATCAGTGCTTGGATTTACTCCGACAAACGACAAGACCATCGCAGATTGGGGACAGATCACGGATTATTTCGCAAAGCTCGACAAAGCGAGTAATCGTGTTACGGTCAAAGAGATCGGCAAGACGACTAACGGCAAACCGCTGATCGTTGCGTTTATATCGTCACCTGACAACATCAAAAAGCTTGATAAATATCGTCAAATCTCGGCAAAGCTCGCCGATTCGCGAACTATCAAAGACTCAGCCGAACTCGAAGACCTGATAAAAAATGGTAAAACGATAGTTTCTATCGGGTGTTCGATACACTCCACCGAGATAGTCGCGTCGCAGATGTCAATGAATCTGGCCCATGACCTTGCAAATTCTAACGACGCTGACACTAAGGAAATTCTCGACAATACGATCTTGCTGCTGCTGCCGTCGTCTAATCCTGACGGCGTCGATATCGTCGCCGATTGGTATCGCAAAACGCTCGGCACCAAGAGCGAAGGCACGTCACCGCCGGAGCTTTATCATCATTACGCGGGCCACGACGATAACCGCGATTGGTTCATGTTGAACCTCGCGGAAACACAGGCGATCACGAAACTCTTTTGGCAGCAGTGGTTTCCGCAGCTTGTTTATGACGTGCACCAGCAGGGAAGCAACGCCTCGCGGTTTATCATTCCGCCGTTCTTTGATCCGATAAATCCACGCATCGCTCCGTCGATCCTGCGTGAGGTGGGCTTAGTTGGCTACAAAATGGCCGCCGATCTGCAGGCGAAAAATATCGCGGGTGTTGCTACAAATTCGACTTACGACACATGGTGGCACGGCGGTTTTCGCTCGGCGCCGTACTACCACAATTCGATCGGTATTTTGTCCGAAGCTGCGAGTGCAAATCTGATGTCGCCGATCACTGTCACGCAAGACGATCTCAAGCGGAACCGTGGTGTTCGTGGGCTGACAAACCTTTTGGAACCAGCGACAAATTTCCCTGACACTTGGAAGGGCGGACTCTGGCGTCCGGCTGACATTAATGAGATCGAGATGACCGCATCACGAGCGTTGCTGCAAATGGCGGCTAAATTTCGCCCACGATACTTACGTAATTTTTACGAATACGGCAAGGCGAATCTTGCACCTAAACCAGACGAGCCGCAGGCGTTTATCGTAACAGCGGGACAGTCGAATGCAGGAACTGTCTCGCGATTCCTCGAAATTCTGATGGGCCAGGGAATGGAAGTCTTTCAGATGACCAAGGAATTGAATGTGAAGATGCAGGCTTCGGATGCCGGATTTATGGAGATGCCGCTCGGCAGTTTTATCGTGTTTGTTAATCAGCCGCAGAAAAATAACGTGCTAAGCCTGTTTGAAAAACAGGAGTATCCGCATCGCTTGCTGCTAAACGGCGACGCCGAGGTGCCGTATGACGTTGCGGGCTGGACACTGCCGATGCAGATGGGCGTCGATTACGAACCGGCGTTTGCCATCAGCGATCTCGACCGTGACCGCAGCACGCTAAAACGTGTCGAAAATATTGATCAGGCACGTGCCGTAATGAACCTTGCACCAAGCGGGGGCTCGTTTGCCAAGCAGCCGAATCCACTTAAAACAAACCCGAAGATCGGTCTCTACAAAGGCTTTACCGGCTCAATGGACGAAGGCTGGACACGGCTCGTACTCGACACTTTTCAGATACCGTTTCGCTCGATCTCGGACAAAGACTTTCGTGACGGCTCGCTCGATGTTGACGCGATCATACTGCCGTCTGACAGCGAAAATAGCATCGTCAAAGGCCTGAATGCTGAGCGATACCCTGTAGAATACGCCGGCGGAATTGGCGAAGCAGGCGTCGAAAATCTCAAGAAATTTGTCGAGAATGGCGGCAAGCTGATCTGCTTTGATGACTCGTGCGACATGGTCATCAAGCGTTTCAATCTGCCTATCAAAGAGGTTCTTTCTGGGTTGAAACGTAGTGAATTTTACAATCCGGGTTCGGTCGTTAGGCTTGATGTTGATACAAAACAGCCTCTCTCAAATGGGCTTCGTGAGCAGACGGCAGCTTATTTTAGTAGTAGCTCGGCGTTTGAAGTTGGGAGTACCGGCTTTAGCCGGCCCGCTTCGCCAGGAGGGAAGCCGCCTGAAGGCGGGACTCCAAGTGTAAACATCATCGCCCGTTACGCTTCAAAAAATGCTCTGATGTCGGGCTGGATGCTTGGCGAAAAATATCTAAACGGCAAAACTGCTCTTGCCGAGGCAAGCTACGGCAAAGGTAAGATCGTTCTTTTCGCGTTTCGTCCGCAGCATCGCGGCCAGTCGTGGGGCACGTTTCCATTTATCTTTAACGCGCTGGAAAAATAGCCGAAGACCCGGTTTATCATTACCAAAATTATGAATATTCGCTGTTTCTTATTCATCGTCGTCATCGGATTTCTATCCTCTTCGAATATCTTTGCGGATGGCGAAGTCGATTATTATAAGCTCGCGGCCGAGCCGGTGATCCGTATCGGACTATCGACAAATTCGGGTTCGGTGACGATCACGAGTGGCGATGTTGCTCTGGTTGCAGTCAGCCCTGACGAGCCGAGCAAGATGTTGGCGACGGCTCGGGTGACGGTTTCGGCGAGAGCTTATAGACCGCCTGAGATCGAAAATTACCGTATCGAGTTTCAGAATTTACCGACGCAGACTGATGCGAATACGCTTGCCAAAGACGTTCGCGACGCTACCGGAGAGACGGCTCTTGTCAGTGTCGATCCGAATACAAACACATGGAAGGTGTGGGTTGGCTCGGTGAAAGATACGAGCGATGATGCTGACGCATTAAAGGCAAAACTTGCCGACAAAGGTTTCGAAGATGCTGTTACGGTTGCCGAGAAAAAGCAGGTCGTGTCCGCCGATGCGCTTGCTCTTTCGCAGCAACTAAAGACTGCCGGAGCGAGCGAAGTTCGTAGCATCATCAAGACCACTGGTTCGTCGCAAGCGACTACCACTGGAACGGTCGATCCAAATCTTCGCGAAGTGATAATAAACGGAGCTGCCGGAGGTGCGAATTTTTCGTCGCTGAAATCGGTTGCCTTTGGTTCGATGAACGACCGTGCAAATCCTGTTCGTTTGAACGGCAAAGCGTATCGCGGAAAGATCGAGGTTTTTGTAAATTCTCGTGGTTCGTTGACGGTGGTGAATGTCGTTCCGCTCGAAGATTATCTGCTCGGAGTTGTTCCGAGCGAGCTTGGTTTACCGCAGATCGAGGCTCAAAAGGCGCAGGCTGTCGCCGCTCGTACTTACGCAATTGCCAATATCGGCGGCTACGGGAAACAAGGTTTTGATATGGTGCCGACCATCTGGTCACAGGTCTATAAGGGCGTTTCGATCGAGACCAAGATGGGCACGCAGGCAGTGCAGCAGACTCGCGGCATCGTCGCGACTTACAACGGCAAGCCTATAAACGCTCTTTACACATCGACCTGCGGTGGTCGGACAGAGAACAGCGAAAATGTATTTGAGTTTGCCGAGCCGTATCTACGCGGTGTCGAATGCTCGCTCGAAGGGCATCGACAGTTTGAACCTTTTCTGATCAAGACCAGTCGCCAGCCGGCAAAACTTCGCGACGAGGGCAATCTCGAACTCGTTCGGCTGATGTCGCAGCTAGCGATGAACGGCTTTTATCTCTCAACGCCGCAGATGACCGACGAGTGGTTTGAAGACACGCCCAGTGAGAATGAAGTGTCTAACTGGCTCAATCAACTGGCGGGGAAATTTGGCAAGCCTTTTCCAAACGTAAACCGCGATACGGCAAAGCCAGTCGAACTCGCACACATCATCGCCGGGTTTGTTTACGCTCCGGCTTATGCCGATACTATGTTGAGCGATTCGGATGTAAATTATCAGCTTTCGTTTGACGACGCGGCTGAGATACCAAAAGAGCGTCGTGCGGAGATCGCTCTGCTGCTACGGGATGGTTATTTTTCGATCCATCCTGATCAGACGCTCAAGCCAAATCGACCTTTCACGCGGGCTAAAATGCTGCGGCTGATCCGCCAGATCTACGAGAAAAAGAAATGGATGCCTGAGATGTTGAGCGGCACCGCAAAGCCGACCGCTGACGGCAAGCTTGTCCTCCGAAGCGGCAAATCAGATCGGCCTTTAATTGTCCGTCCCGACGTTTTTCTGTTTCGCGAATTTGGCGGCGATATGTACCCTGTCCGCGAGGCCGCTCTCGTCGGCGGCGAGCAGGTCGGTTATCAGTTGGACGCAACCGGAGCGGTCAAATATCTTGAGATCAAACCGACCGACACGCCTACGACGGCTGAAAATACTTCGCCGTGGCTCTATTGGAACAAGACATTTTCGGCGTCAGACGTGCAGTCGCGGCTTTCGCGATACGTTCGTGGGATCGGCTCGCTCTACGACCTGAACGTCAAGAAAGTCGGTTATTCACGCCGCGCCGTCGAGCTTGAGATCCTCGGTTCGAACGGCACAAAGATGCTCAAAGGCGGCAAGATACGCTCTGCTCTTCGGCTTCCTGAACAGCTTTTTGTTATGAATAAACGATACTCAGGCTCGACAGTCACGAGTTACAATTTCACCGGCCGCGGCTGGGGCCACGGGGTCGGAATGTGCCAATATGGGGCATTTGGCCTTGCAAAAATGGGTGTGAAATACGACGAGATCATTAAGCACTACTACACCGGCGTTGAGCTGACGAAAGCCTATTAGTCGCCAAAATAGAGGTGATGATGCTTTGCACAAGCAGGGTTGAAATTGGCTGAGCAAGAGATGCATGTCGCATTTCCTTTCCGATAATCAGCGATCGTTTGCTGGTTTCCACAAACACCACATAATATCGCGGCTTCCTTCCACTCATTAGCAGGCCAGGTCTCGGTTGAATGTTCAGCAATCTCCTGATGACATTTGTAGCAGGGAAACCACCGCCCACAGCATTTGAATTTGATAGCGATGATGTCGAGCTCGGTATGGTAGTGAGCACATCGGGTTTCGGCGTCCATGCCGACACCATTTACCTCTTCGCTATGGATAATTAGCCTCATGTTGTTTTACGAGAAAGTTTGGTGGCGAGCAGTAAGCCTGCCGTGATCAACCAGACGGGGAAAGTGTATGCGGCGATGCGTTCCATTCCGCCGACGCCTAGACCGAGGCCATAACCGTTTACAAATAATAATGTTGCCGCAAGACCAGCTGTGCCCAACACGACTGACAATGTAAACCACCTGCGTCTCAGCCCCACGTTTTTTCCGGTCACGCCGATCAATACTAGTGCAATGTTTCCGGTGACAAACTGTATTCCAGCCGCGATGACATGGCCCATATTATTTACATTTTCCGGAAAGATACCGACGCCGATCATTCCCAAACCGGTCAGAACGAGGAGTACAAAAACGAGTGTCCGGAGACGCTCGCGTTGAAATATTGGCCGTGCGAGAATTGCACCGATCAGAATTATAAAACCTTGCAGTAAGAATGAAATATTCATCCATTGATGCCAAGGCGAGCAAACGTATAACCCGTTATACATTCCGCAGACCGTATTGCCCAGATCGCTGATAAAATTACCGGCAAGACTATATGGTGTAGTCCACGCGTATTGAACTATAGCCTGAGCAATGAAAAACTGCACGGCGCACATCCACACAAGGCCCGCAGCACGCACTCTGTAATTACAATCAGTCCGCATCTTGCCTAACGTTATCTGATGGGCCCCGAGTGTACCAAAACGCCCAGAGGATAAGCAGACCTTGAATCGGGAGACGGATCCATAAAGCAATAACGGGAATTTCCGGGTAAAGCTCAGGGTGCATGGTCATGTGAAGATTTGCCGGAAAGACGGCGATCAATAGCGCAATAATGCCCCAAGCGGCGAGTCGGCTGGTTTTCGGTATCAGCAATGCGATTCCCAAAACGGCCTCGGCAATACCGCTCAATATTACCAATTCATAATGCCAAGGCAGATAAGGGGGCATTATTTTTAGATAAAAGGGTGGGTTTACGAAATGATTGAAGCCGCCAGCTACAAAAAATAGTGCGAAAAATATTTTTACGGCTATCTTTAATATCTTCATCATTAAAAAGCTTGGCCGGACCGCATGGTTTCGAGATAGACGGATGAGCCGAATAGGTTTTCGGCGGAGATATACATAAAGGTTCCCGTTTCGACGAAATTTTCGAACCGGTCGTGATTTGTATTTAACATCTCGCTGCGTAGTTTTGCCGCCGCTTGTCGGTCGTCCGCTGACAAAGTTTTATCGACTGAGAGTTGCGAGATTTCGGCAAGCGTCCAGGGAAACCAGAGGAATGTCGATCCCTCAGCCATAAATTCACTGTTAGAAAATCGAATGTCAAAATCAGGGATGCTGCTGTTGTCTTTGTCGGCAAGCCGCGTGGCAAATTCGCGGTTGGCGATGAACTCTTTCTTAGCGTTGATGTAAGCCTGCTCGAGCACGAGTGATGAAAATTTCTCGATCGTTTCAGCCTGGGATAAAACAAACATTAGCTGGGCGGTGAGTCCGTCATAACGTTCGGTCTGACCCAAACGCTGGGGGTTTTGCACCCAACCCTGGCCGGGCTTGTAGTTAAGCAGTAGCCAGTTTATTCCGCGACGGATATTGTCGTCGTATTGCGAACCGATCTTTTCATTCACCGTGGGCGATCGGCGTGCTTCGATCAGACTCCACAGAGCTATCACGGACGACCAGGTCCGGATAAATCCGGGGCCATCTTCTTTTATCGGCCGCCAACCGCCGCTGTTATCCTGCCGTTGTTTTACGTCGTCAAGGTCGCGAACGATGCGTTTTAAGATGTCTTGCCGTTCCGTATCATTCCAGATCTTAGTCTTCGAATCCAGAGATTTGACCTCAGCCATCAGCACCCAGCCACTAATCTCCGTAACTGTGTGCGGGTTCGCATTGCCAAAATAGTTCCAGCCTGCGGACGGAGTCGTCCGTCGGTTCGCCTCGATAAATGCAAAAGCATTTTTAATCTTTGGAACATACGGAGTGATGTCTTTTCGCGAATCAATAATGCTCGCGATGCACTGGGCGGTTGTCCAGACCTGAGCCGTTTCATCACCTGCGGAAAGTTCTTTGATGCCGCCTTTAGCAGTTTGTCCAGACAAAATTCGTACGATCCACGAATCGGTTTTACGGGTAAGGACCGCTGCAAAATCAGCATCCGAGTGAAGCATTTCTTTCTGTGTTTTGCTATTAAAAAATAAAAAGCCGCTGACAGCAATCACAGCGATAGCAGCGATGCCGATCGCGGCGAAGATGAGGCTTTTACCTTTTAGTAGAACGCGCGTGTTTTCAGCGGTATTAATTTGCGACGTACTTTGGCGGATAGTCGCTGCGTCACCGAGATTTGGCAACACTTGGGTCTCAGGATTCGTAACTGCTCTGAGAGTCGGGGCGTAGGAAATGCTGTCGTCGAATTCACCTAACGCCGCTGCGTCCGGGTCAAAGTCGAGGCGGATCTCCTTGATGTGCCGCCGCATATCGCGTGCCGAGGGGTAGCGGTGCGCAGGGTCTTTCATCAAAGATCTTTCGATGACCTCAGCGATCTCCGGAGCATCGGGCGAGCTGATCGGGTCGGGAGATCTATTAACGATGCCACCGATAAGCGATGCCATATCGTCGCCTTGGAATGGCAAACGTCCGGTCAATAGCTGATAGAGAATGACGCCGGCCGACCAGACATCGGTCTGCTCGCTGCGCTTTCCGTCAAATGCCTCGGGCGGCATATATACTGGGGTTCCCGAAGCGATGCCGCTCTGCGAGTTTGTCTTTAAGACGCGGGCGATGCCAAAATCGGCGAGCCGAGGTGTGTCGCCCTGCAGGAGAATATTTTCGGGCTTGAGATCGCGGTGAATGATACCGCGACGATGTAGGTGTTCGAGGCCGGACAAAATGCCAGTAAGCATCGCGAGGGCATGGCCTGCGGTCGGTGCCTTGCCGCCGTGCGAATCTAGCCATAGGGCCAGCGAGCCATCAGGGGCGTATTCACTGACGATGATGACCTGCTCTTCATAAACGTCAGCGTCGATTATAGGGAGCACATTTGGATGACCGCTTGCCGAAACCCACACCGTAGCCTCGCGCTTGACGGCGTCGAGATCGACATCTTCGTCATTTGCGATCTTGATGGCGACCTTTGTCGTAGCGATCGCGGTGCGTTTTTCAGCCAGCCACACGACACCATACGCACCTTTGCCGAGCCGTCTGATTAGCGTGTATGGACCGATCTTGCTGTCCGCCTTTAACATAAAAAAACCAGCTTGAGGAGTAGGATGCTGTAACCTGAGAGCTGTCAGATAAAGCCAAAACACTGGCCATTTCTCTAATGTTTTCTAACAGCGATGTCGTTGATTATAAAGCTAGCGGCGGGTATTATCAACATATATTTCCTGAGCCATAACACTATGTCTAAGATGAGATCTAGCCTTCGTAATAAATTCATCGTCATTTTGCTTTTTGTTTTGTGCGGCGGGGCGTTCGCGCAAAAACCAGCGGCGGCAAAGGTCGAGCTTGGGTCGAATACCGCAAAGAACGGGTTTAAGAATGAAGACGAGATACGCGATAAATTTAACAATTGGAAGGCTGACGACGATGCGCGGGTCTGGCTTGCGGCGATGAATTACAAGGTCGCGGAGATCGAATCGGTCGTTGCGACAAAACCTCATGGTGAAAAGGCGGATGTCGAGGTTCGGATCAAGCTCAAGTCAGAACCGGGAGCGGTAGCGACTGGGTTGCCTTCCTCTAACGAACGTCGCGAAGGCATCTCGATCAAGCTCGTTTCGAGTGCAAACGGCTTTAACCAGATCGACAAACGCTGGCTGTCGCATTATGTAAAGATGTGGAAGATTCCTGCTGATGTCGAGGCTGCGTTGAAACTATTTGTCGGCGAAACGCCGCCAACTGGAACGCCAACCGTCGGAACGCAGGCTCCCAGCCTGTCGGTCGGCGAAAACAAGCAGGCTGGCAGCCCGCGTTCCAGTGAAAGGATGTTCCTTAACGAACTCGACGCCGCCTCGCAAAAAGCCGTCATCGATTTCTTTACCGCAAACAAGGCCGACATCGTCTCCGACCTGTTCTCCGGCGATGGCATTCACGCGGCTGGTTGGGTGATGGTCGCACTCAAATCTACCGACAAACCGCGTTGGGTAATCAAAACTGATGCCGACACCATCAAATTCTTTGCCGACGGCAAGGTCGAACTCACACGCAACGGCAATCTCAAGATCGGCCGCATCACTATGCAGCGAAAAGGCGGCGACGGCGG
>JBKJRA010000064.1:0-4238 GCA_046594975.1 Pyrinomonadaceae bacterium
CTTGCGGCAGCAGCGTTTACGGCTGTGTGGACAATAGGCAAAGCAGCCGTCGGTCAAAACCTTAAGGTCAAAACGCTCACTGCAGATAGCCCGCTTCGGCTCGCCGGAGTGCTGGAAAACGACACCATCCAAAAGGCTAACGGCCGCAGTATCGCCTCGCCCGACGAACTCGCTGACGCGGTAAATCATTTATCCGAAAACGGCATAGCAAAAATTCAGGTTTATCGCTACGAACTCATTTTCGACTATCAACTTCCCGTCGCCTCTTTGATCGCATCCGGCGACAGCTCAGGCAGGCTCGGCATCACCGAATGGTCACGCGGACGCGACACACGCGCCGCCGGTTTTTACGGCCAGTATATGACCTATTCCGAAGCAACACAGCTTATCGCTTCGGTCGCCTTTGGCCTGTTGATACTGATTCCCGGCGGATTGTTCACACGAAACCGCATATTGCTGGCATTGTCGATCGCGGCGTTTTGCGTCGCTCTATTTCTGACAGTTACACGGGCTTCGTGGGCAGGATTTCTTATCTCGGCTGCGGTAATGGTGCTGATCGGTGCTTCGCGAAAGGCAATTTTGATCTGCGTGTTATGTGCAATACCGGTTGCTTTTGTGGGCATTTATTATGTCCAGCAAAAGCGAAACATCTCACTCACACAACCGACCGATGCCTCGACCGAGTGGCGGCTGATGGTCTGGCGCGAGGGCTTTGGCGTACTCACATCCAGTCCGCGTCACCTAGCCGTCGGTATCGGCATGGACTCGCTCAAGACGCATTGGCAGGACTGGCAAATGTTTGACAAAGGCTGGCAGCCGATCGGCCACATGCACAACGACGCTCTCGCCATCGCATTTGAGCGAGGCGTGCCGACGCTCATCGCCTGGATAATTTGGATGGCGTTTTACCTACGAATATTGTGGCGGGGCATACGGCGAAAAGACCTCGAGTGGTTTGAACGCGGAGTGTTGCTCGGAGCTTTCGGCGGAACCATCGGATTCCTTTCAAGCGGCATTGTCCACTTCAACTGGGGTGATTCCGAAGTCGTAATGATCTTTTATCTGTTGATGGGATTGAGTTTAGCAATCCTGCGCAAACCCCTCGAACCTTGCTCCGACATCATTTAAATTTCCAGCCACCCGTCGTTTGCCAGCGTCCAGTCAACCACTTGTTTTAGCCTTTCGCGAAGCGAGACACGCGGTTCCCAACCGAGTTCACGCATATAATCGCCCGACATCGCATACCGCAGATCATGCCCTGGTCGTGCCGAATGAAAATCGACAAATTCGTAATTGAGTTCCTTGCCTTGAACGTCCGCAATGATCTGGGCGACCTCAAGGTTGTTGACCTCTTCTTTACCAACAAGATTAAATTTTGGACAATGAGCCCCACCAAAATCTGCCGGCTTTTTGAAGTCTTTCAGATTAGTTATAAAGAGCAACCCTTCGGCGACGTCTTTGGCGTGAATGTAATATCGACTTCCTGGAATGGTACGAGTGCTGTCGCTGTGGATCGTGATCTTCGATCCGTTTTTGACTCGCTTAATACACATCGGAATGTATTTTTCAGGATGCTGACGCTCGCCGAAAACATTCATCGTGTGCGTATTGTAGATCGGCATTTTATAGGTATTTTGCCACGCGACGCACAATTCCTCGGCACCGGCTTTGGTCGCGCTATACGGATTCGAAGAGTTGTAGCGGTCAAGCTCTTTGTAGAAAACCCCTGGAGGTGCCGGGCCGAAAACCTCGTCGGTGCCAAAATTTATAAACAGCTCAAGATTGTCCAGGGTCCTGGCATATTCCAAAATATGTGCCGTTCCCACTACATTATCCATCACAAATTCAAGCGGATATGTGATCGATCTGTCGACGTGGCTGCCCGCCGCAAGATGATATACATAATCGATCGGCCCGATCAGCTTTCGCGTCAACGGGCTGATCTCGGCTTTGAGATCGTGAAAGACGATCTTGACCCGTTTTCTCATTGCCGGGTCAGTCTTTTCTAAAATATCAGCGAGCCGATTCAGATTGCCAGAAAGATCGAGCCGATCGAGCGAGACGATCTCCCAATCCGTATTGTGTAGCAAATGATGAATGACGTGGTGGGCGATAAAACCGCCGCCGCCCGTGATAAGCAGTCGCTTTGACATAGTATATTTTGTGAAAACCCAATTATGTAGTAGAAAATAAGTGGGTCATCTTGCTTAATTGTTCAATAGAGTACCAAGCTTTAAAAAATATCAAAAAGTCGCCTCAAAGTGAAATAGCGGCCGTTTTCCCCTCAACCTATTATATATATGCGTGTTTTAGTTGGAATGCCGGATAAAGATTCTCTTGGCGGGCCGATCGCCTGCGAGCCGCCTTTCGTTGCGGCATTGCGTGCGTTGGGGGTCGAGGTTGACGAGGAAACATACGTCTATGGCGAGGCAGCCACGCCGACCAGCATTTTCAAACGCGTGAAACGTGTACTCGCTGCTGCCCGCAGGCTTCGTCGACGCACACGCGAGCATCATTACGATATTATCCATCTTAGTACCTCGATCGACGAAAAATCCGTAATGCGTGACCTCGTCATGTTTACATTTTTGGGTTCATCTACGGTTCCGGTCTATCTAAAAATGCAAGGCTCGATCGCGTCGTTCCTCGCCACAAAAAGTAAATTTTGGCGTGTAATGCAACACCGTATCTACGCCAAAGCCGCAGGTATCGGCGTCCAGTCGAACGAAGAGCTTGAAAATTTCATCCGTGCAGGCTGTCCGCCTGAAAAAATGTCCATCTCAAAGCTCGCCATCGAAACAGATACCTTTATCAATGATCCAAATTTCCGCGTGCGTCTCGGTCTGTCGCCGGACGTTCCTATTTTGTTATTCAGCTCACGTTTTGTTGCGACCAAGGGCTTGCTAACCGTGATCGAAGCCTGCTCCGAATTGAAGCAGTCCGGCAGGGAATTTGCGCTTTTTTGCCTTGGAGATGGGCCCGACCGAGGTGAGGCAGAGCGGCTTGTTGGTGAACGCGGGCTTCGCGAAAGCGTGCACTTTACCGGCTACATCCCCGAGGCTGAGACCGTAGCTTTTCACGCAAACAGCACGATGTTCGTCTTTCCGACATACCACGACGAAGGCTTTCCCGTTGTCCTCCTCAAATCGCTCGCCGGTGGCCTTCCGATCATCACGACCCGCACCCGTGCCGCCGCCGACCTCTTCATTGACTCCGAAAATTGCATTTTCGTCGAGCCTCGTGACCCGCGGGAGCTTGCCGCAGCCATCGCACGTTTGTTGGATGACGCCGCTTTGCGCAAAACAATGTCCACCAACAATCGCCGCCTCGCCGAGCAATACGCCCCTGATCACGTCGCCCGCGAATACCTCGCCTTATACCATGCGATCATCGATAGGAATTAGTGCTTCGCTCATATTGCTTCTTGTGTCTGCTATCTTACATACGCGGCATTGTATTTTGAGTTACTATTTTGTAGAACTCAGGAGGATCATAATTATGGATAAGGTCGTAGTAGAAAAAGAAGTATTAGTTTCTGATGGACGTCGTGGTGAGGGAACGGGGAGCAACGCCGTCTGGGCGATAGCTTTCGTCATCATCGTAGGCTTGATCGTCGGGGCGCTGTATTACAGCGGAGCTTTGCGTAAGCTGACGAGTCCTCAAGGACAAAAGATCAACGTCGAAGTCCAGCAGCCGGCGGCTCCTGCACCTGCCGCTCCGGCACCTCCCGCTAGGTAACCATCTCATCTACAATTTAACTGACAAAAAGCCTCGCCGTTTACTCGGCGGGGCTTTTCTACTGCCAACGGTGTTTCATAAATAAAATACTTGACAATCAATGCAATGAATGTTATTTAGGCAATAATATATCAGACACACCACGCTATTCCTTGCAAAAGAAAAGCACCCTTATAAACGGGGTGCTTTTTCAATTATCTGCCTAAACAATTAGCCATTTTGTGTCTGGGTGCTAAACATTCCAGTTTGAACATTCGGTACAGGCTTAACCTTTTTCTTTCTCGGCGGAATAGCCGTCGCGGTTCTCAAATCCAAAACCAAAATCTTTTCTTCGATTGCGGGATCGGTAAAAACCATTGTCCCTGTAATACTTATATTGTAGTAGCTACAAAATGCCATAGCCCTTATCAAGTAGCTTTTGGATTCAGTTGGATAGAGCACCACTTTTGCGAAGCCGGAGGTCGCAGGTTCGAACCCTGCCGGGGGCACTTTTCAAAATT
>JBKJRA010000318.1:0-5186 GCA_046594975.1 Pyrinomonadaceae bacterium
CTATGCCATCGCAGAGGATCACGTCAATCCCAATCTGCTTTTTGCAGGAACGGAATTCGGCGTTTTCTTCACGGTTGACGGCGGCACGAAATGGGTGCAAATGAAAGGCGGTCTGCCGACCATCGCCATTCGCGACATCGCTATTCAGAAAACTGAGAATGATCTGATCCTAGCCACATTTGGACGCGGCATCTATGTTTTGGACGATTATTCGGCGTTGAGACAGGTCAATAGAGCGGCTGTCGATCAAAGCTCGATGCTTTTCCCGGTCAAAGACGCTCTGATGTACGTCCGTTCAAATGCATCATTTGCCGGTTCTCAAGGAGCCGGATTTTACACCGCTCAAAATCCGGCTTACGGCGCGACATTTTCGTATTTTCTCAAAGAAGCACCGAAAACACTCAAGCAGAAACGTCAGGAAGCCGAGCGTGCGGCTGAAAAGAAAAAAACGCCGTTTCACTATCCGTCGATCGAAGAGCTTCGTGTCGAATCAGAAGAAGAGGCTCCGACAATGCTCTTTACCGTCACTGACGCTGAAGGCAAGATAGTCCGGCGCTTGACCGCTCCCGCAGGGCAAGGCGTCCAGCGTGCCGTCTGGGATATGCGTTACACCCCGCCGACGGTCGCGGCAGCACCGCAGGGACCACCTGACGGTGGCGGTGGAGGTAGTTTTGGAGGTGGAGGCCCCCAAGGCCAGCTCGTTATGCCGGGTAAATATACGGTCTCGATGGCTATGCGTGTCAACAGCGTGGTGACGTCTTTGCCGGGTTCGCAGACGTTTAATGTCACTGTCGAGGGTAAAGAGAATATGTCGGCAGCGGACCTAGCGACCCTTACCGAATTTCAACGTAAAGTCTCAACCCTCCAGCGAGCCGTCACAGGAGCAAGCTCATCAGCATCCGAAGCAAAAGCAAGGATCAGCCTGCTAAAACGTGCAGCTGCCGACGCTCCTGTCGAAAACAAAAAGCTGATGGAACAGGCCGAAGCACTTGATACTCAGATAGACGATCTGCTCAACAAACTTCGCGGCGGACGTGAGAACTCCGATATACCACCGCCGTCGATCGCTCAGCGCGTCGGCAACATCGCCGGTACGATAAGACTTTCGACCATCAGGCCAACTCAGACGCAACTCGAACAATATGACATCTCCAACACCGAATTAAAGCCGGTCTTGGAAAGACTAAGAGTGCTTGTAGATATCGAGCTGCCGAAATTTGAAAAAGTGCTTGAGGATTCCGGAGCGCCGTTAATCCTCATCCGCGGCCCTCTGCCCGCACCGGGAACGGCGGAAGAAGACGAAGGCGATGGCGACGGTGCTACCAACTGGCGAAGCTTCGAGTAAATTGCCATAAACAAAGCGGCCCGCGTTGAATATCGAAAATCTTTCGATCAACGCGGGTTCTTTTTCACTTTCCCCATACCTATTTGTGTTTTGCGGCATCAAACAGGGAAACCTGTTTTTGTTTTGGTGCGTAAAAGCAAAAACACTTGTGTCTAACGCCCACGGATTGTTAGAATATTCGAATCGAACGTAACTTTTTCTCTGAGGTAAATTTATATGAAACGAGCAGCATTTTTATTCACGGCGATCTTCGCTTTGGCGATGGCGGCAAACGCCCAAGAGCTAGCCGTCGGCTCTAAAATTGACAATTTTTCTTTGCCGGATACGAATGGCAAGATCCAGACACTCAACGATATGAAAGGCAAAAACGGAGCGGTCATCATCTTTGTATCATCTCAGTGTCCCGTCGTTCGAGGGTATAACGAACGCATGAACAAGCTCACAGCCGATTATGCGGCCAAGGGCATCACGGTCATCGGCATCAATTCCAACGTGACTGAAACGGCGGAGCAGATCAAAACGCACGCCGCCGCAACTTACAAATTCCCCGTTTTGATCGACAAAAATAGCTCCGTCGCTGATAAGGTCGGTGCCAACGTAACGCCGGAGGCGTTTTACGTCGATGCCAATGACGTACTGCTCTATCACGGTGCTATCGACAATGACCGTGCCGGAACCAACGTAACCGATGCGTATCTAAAAGTCGCTTTTGACAGTGCGTTGACAGGCAATAAGATCACGCGGACTTCCGCAAATGCTTTTGGATGCAGTATCAAACGAGCGAGCCAATAATCTAATATGAATCGTCCACACTCTCTTAAGACAGGGCTGCTCCTGATGGTTGCGGCCCTATTTTTCTCGACTGCGGCTTTTGCACAGCCGAAATCCGCAGATAAAAAAATAAATTCCGACAGAGTCAAGCAGATCGACATTGAGGGTCTCAAACCTCTGCTAAAACCCAACGGTAAGCCGCTCCTTATTAATTTTTGGGCGACGTGGTGCGACCCTTGCCGCGAGGAATTTCCGGATCTCGTAAAACTCGAAAACATCTATCGCGGCAAGATCGATGTCGTTACCGTATCGCTCGACGAGCTTTCTGATATCAACGGTCATGTACCCAAATTCCTAGCCGAAATGAAAGCGGAGATGCCTGCTTATCTACTAAAAACAGCCGACGAAAGTGCAGCGATCCAAATGGTGTCAAAAGACTGGGCGGGAAATCTGCCGTTGACCGTCCTTTACGATGCGTCTGGCACCATCGCCTATCAGCGAAACGGCAAGTTTCGCTATGATACGGTCAAAGAAAACATCGACCGTGTTTTAGGTGTCACGTCTACCGGAAACGGCGTTTTAGAGATGATCGATTTCGTTAAAGTCAAAGACGGCAAACGCGATGAGGCTCGTTATTATTACGAAAATAACTGGCGTTTTTACCGTGCCGAGGCATTAAAGCGCGGAGTGATCGATTCTTACGAATACATCGACGCAACCTCCGAAAAAGACACCTCTTTCGACATCATCCTCATCACACGCTTTCGCGGCGAAGACCAGTTCAAAAATGCCGAAAAAGCATTCGAACCGATCATAAAAGCGCTAACCCCAAACGGCCCTTTTCTAAAAGCGAACACAAAACCCGACGAATTCCGCCAGGTCGTTTTTTCATACAGCGGAAAGGCAGTATTTTCGTCAGCAAAATAGATTTTCGTCCTAATTTTACACAGAGTTTATGCGTGTCGGTTTGATAATCAAGCCCGAAACGCATAAACTCTTTTGTTTATTTCAGGGCGATTTTTTTGACCATATGACCGCTATAACACCCGACGTAGTTGCACAGCACGGACTGGCTCCCGACGAATACGAAAAGATCAAAACGCTGATGGGCCGCGAGCCAAATATTACCGAGCTCGGTGTTTTCAGCGTTATGTGGTCGGAGCATTGCTCATACAAATCATCGCGGGTTCATCTCAAACGCCTGCCTACGACGGGACCGCGAGTCATCGTCCCTCCCGGAGAAAATGCCGGCGTTATCGACATCGGTGACGACTGGTGTGTTGCGTTTAAGGTCGAGTCGCACAATCACCCGAGTTTTATCGAGCCTTTCCAGGGTGCTGCTACCGGCGTCGGCGGCATCCTCCGTGATGTTTTCACAATGGGTGCGAGACCCGTCGCAGCGATGAATTCGCTTCGATTCGGACCGCTGTCAGAACCGCCTGCGTCAGCGGGCGGCCAGTCAGAGCTGCCTGAGATCGGTCCAAAAACGCTGAATCGCAACAAATCGATCCTGAAGGGTTGCGTCGCTGGCATCGGCCATTACGGCAACTGTTTCGGCGTTCCGACCATCGGCGGCGAGGTCGTTTTTGACCCGTCATACAGCCTTAATCCGCTCGTCAACGCCTTTGCTCTCGGCATCGTCCGCCAAGATCAGATCTTTTTTGGGAAAGCGTCCGGCATCGGAAATCCGGTGCTTTACGCCGGTGCGAAAACCGGCCGCGACGGTATCCATGGTGCGACGATGGCGTCCGCTGAGTTTGACGACGAAGCCTTAGAAAAGCGTCCCACTGTTCAGGTCGGTGACCCATTTCTCGAAAAACTCCTGCTCGAGGCCTGTCTCGAAGCGATGCGCTCCGGCGCTATCGAGGGCATTCAGGATATGGGGGCCGCGGGATTAACCTCTTCGTCCGTCGAGATGGCCGCACGTGCTGGAACGGGACTTGAGATCGATCTGACGCTCGTCCCGCAGCGTGAGACCGAGATGACCGCCTACGAAATGCTGCTGAGCGAATCGCAGGAACGTATGCTCATCGTCGCCCGCAAGGGCCGCGAAAATGAGGTTGTCGAGATTTTCAGCAAATGGGACCTCGACTGTGTCGTGATCGGCAAGGTCGTCGAAGGCGACCGCCTCAAAATCGTTCACAACGGCGAGTTGATGGCAGACCTGCCCGTCCTCGCCCTGACCAACGAAGCCCCAAAGTACAACCGGCCAATGGCTAAACCGAGTTCAAAGTTCAAAGTTCCAGGTTCAAAGTTGAGACCGCGTTTTTCTTCTAACTTTGAACCTGGAACTTTGAACTTTGAACTAGCCTTGAAAAGGCTTCTCGCTTCGCCAAACATTTGTTCCAAACGGTGGGTTTATGAACAATACGATACGATGGTCCGGACAAATACCGCCGTCACGCCGGGTGCTGACGCTGCTGTGATTCGCGTCAAAGAAACCCGCCGTGCGATCGCAATGTGCCTCGACGGTAGCGGTAAATTTACCGCCATCGACCCGCGAGAGGGAGCAAGACTTGCCGTCGCCGAAGCCGCTCGCAATGTCGTCTGCGTCGGTGCAAAACCGGTAGGCGTGACCAATTGCCTGAACTTTGCGTCGCCTGAAAGACCCGAAGTTATGTGGAGCTTCTCGGAGGTTATAGATGGCATTACCGAAGCCTGCGAGGCGTTTGAAACGCCTGTCGTATCCGGCAACGTGTCGTTTTATAACGAGACCGATGGCAAAGGCATCTTACCAACGCCGGTCATCGGCATGGTCGGCCTGATCGAAGACACGCGAAAGATCGTCACGCACGGGTTCAAGACCGACGGCGATATCATCACCGTGCTCGGTGTCACAAAAGACGACCTCGCCGCCAGTGAATACGCACAGACAATACTCGGCCTAACGACCGACGAGATCATCGCAAACGGAGCATTTCCAGCGATCGACCTCGACCAAGAAAAGCTCGTCCAGGACACACTCCTTAAACTCATCGATCAATGCCTGATAAAGTCCGCCCACGACTGTTCGGACGGCGGCCTCGCAGTCACGATAGCTGAGTGTTGCTTCTCATCGCTAGGGCGAGAT
>JBKJRA010000126.1:0-5829 GCA_046594975.1 Pyrinomonadaceae bacterium
TTGGTCTAGTGTTCGGTTCAGAGTGCAGGCTATGGCCTGTATAATGTTAGAATTGAAATTCTTAACAACGTCCTTTGTGTTTTAGATATTGTTGACCTTACTATACCTAAAAACGGGCTTGGGGCCCGCACTCTAAACAATTATGAAAAAATGCCCGACCTGCGATAAGACTTACGAAGATTCGATGCGGTTTTGTCAGTTAGACGGAGCCACACTCGTCGACGACGAACCGGCTTTTGATCCGTATGCGACGATAGTATCGACACCGTCAAAGCCGATAATTTTGGAACCGGAGGCTGTCGAGGAAGTTGCGGCCCCCGTCGAAGAAGCCGCCGAAGAACCGATCATTCATCAAACTGTCGGGTCGATCGCGATCGCTCCGCCGGACGATATTCTCGATCTGCCTGAGGTCGATCCGCTCAAGACGATGTATGCCTCTGATACCGAGATGAGCGAGATATTGGCAGAGCAATCACCAGTCGCGGATGAGGCCGCTGTTGAGGAGCCGGTTGTTGAACAACCTGCGTTCGAGGAACCTGTGGCAGTCGAAAAGGTTGCAGAACCCGAACCCCCGAGCTTTATCGCACCTGAGGTTGCTGCTCCGAGTTTTGGCGATATGTCGCCGCCGCCATCGCCGTTTTCGACGCCGGAAGTTGCCGGTGAGGGAGCGGTGCCGCAGCCTGTCTTTGATGAGCCTGCACCGGCGGAGCCAATGTTTGACGAAGCGGCGACGATGATACAGCCAGCTGTAAGCGTGGATATTCCTTTCGATCCGCCGCAACCTGTAGCTGAATGGACGCCGCCGCCCGCTCCTGATCCCTCCTGGCAAAATCAGGAGATAGGAGCAAATACTCCGTTTCAACCGCCTCCGGCGGGTGTCGGTGGAGAGAATAAGACTCTGGCGATTATTTCTTTGGTGACCGGTATTCTAAGCTTATTTTGCTGCGGTTGGTTTATTCCTGGCATAGTAGCGATCGTTCTTGGCTTTATTGCCAAAGGCAAAGCGACATCCGATCCGGCTAATTACGGTGGTGCTGGGCTTGCTCTAGGCGGGATTATAACAGGTGCGATCAGCCTTGTATTAGGTGTCATTGTCGTGATCCTTTACTTCTTAGGATTTGCTGCCAGCTTGATGAAATAGTTTTATGTCGACATTTGCAGAATCAGTTCAACTGACGTTTAGGTCAACCATCGCCGTTCTCAAGGGGATGAAGCGGACGATCTCAGAGATACCTCGTGCGAAATGGACGGTGCAATACCCGGACGTGCCGATCACGGTACAGCCGCGATATCGTGGGCAGCATCTGCTGCATGTTGATGAAGCCGGAAAGGAGAAATGCGTCGCGTGCTATCTATGTGCTGCGGCGTGTCCTTCGGATTGTATCTACATTGAGGCTCAGGACGATCCTCGTCCGTATGCCGAGCGCATCGGTCGCGATGAGCGTTACGCTAAGGTTTACAACATTGACTACGGCCGCTGTATTTTTTGCGGATTTTGCGTCGAGGCATGTCCGAAAGATGCTATCACGCACGGCTATAACTTCGAGCTTTCGGTTTATAACCGTGCCGATCTGCTTAAGACGAAAGACGATCTGCTGATCACTAAACAAGTGCAGTCTAAGAATTATCGCGTCGCTCTTTCAGCCGAGGATGTAGATTCGGAATACAAGGAAGTCTAGCTTTAAGCGGAGTGCGGAGTAGGAACCTTTATCGTGATTTCTAACGATCTCCCGCCAACACAAAAAGGACGACATTTTGAAATTCGTGCGCTGGGTTTGCGCGAATTTGCGGGATTGCGGCGCGATGATGAACCGCTGGATCCTTTTGCACTAGCGCGGTTTGCAAAGCTGTTTGTCGCGACTTTCGATCAAATCGAGCCTTTTTTGACAGAAGAGACGCGGGCTCATCTGACAGGATCCGGCAAAGATTCGTGGTCGGGCGGAGCGGCTTCGCACACGTTGCCGACCGGAGAAAAGTTGATAATCCTCAACCCAGCACACGGAAAGAACAGGCATCACGCGACATTGATGGAAGAGGTCTGTCACGTATTTCTCGGCCATAAACCGAGCCGCCTGGCCATCGAAAATAAAAATAAAGAAGGCAAGACCATTGCCCGCGACTACAATCATTCAATCGAAGAAGAAGCATATTCGACCGGAGCCGCTGCTCTTGTGCCTTATACTGCTTTGAAGCGGATGGTCAATCAGGGTAAAACAATCCCAGAGATCGCGAGGCATTTTTATGTGAGCCGTGCTTTGATAGAGTATAGGATCAAGGTATCGCGTTTGTGGGACGCATATTCGGAAAATGTTTTTCAGGGTGAGTAAATGGACGAGCAAATAATAGCTGCGGGTGGAAAGGTTGAGAGGCTCTCGACTGTTGATAAGCTGCGTCTGCTGCTCGACATTACTAAAACGATCAGCCGCTCGCTTGATCTCGAAGAGGTCTTAAACCTCGTGATGGACACGCTTGGCTCGCTGCTGCCATATGATGCGGCCGGTATCTATCTCATCGAATTTGCACATGACAATAAAGACCCTTATGTCTTTAAGTCTAAGGCGATACGTGGCTATCAGATCAGTTTTGAGTTGATCGAGCCGCGTTTGAAAATGGGCGAGGGTTTTCTCGGTACGGTTGCTCAGACAGGCAAAGCTATCATCTCGCACGATGTCAGCAAAGACGAACGATATTTTGCGGCCCGCGAACTGACACGCTCCGAACTGGTCGCCCCGATCATCTCAAACGACCGCGTGATAGGTGTCTTCGATCTCGAAAGCGATGATCTCGATGCCTATTCCGAAGACGATCTTGCCGTTTTGCAACTGCTGACATCTCAGGTCGCGATCATCATTGAAAAGGTGCGGCTCCACGAACAGGTCGTCGAGAAAAAACGTATTCAGGCACAGCTTGAGGTTGCTCGTCAGGTGCAGCTCGAATTACTGCCGTCGGCTGATCCGGTAATCGAAAATTTTGATGTCAGTGCATATATTTTTCCGGCGGAGGAGGTTTCCGGCGATTATTACGACTGGGTCGAGATATTTGAAGATCAGATCGGCATCGTCGTAGCGGATGCGGTCGGAAAGGGAATACCCGCAGCTCTGTTGATGTCGTTTCTGCGAGCATCATTGCGAACAGGGATCCAGATCGGATATGCGCCGCACATTGCATTTTCCAAGGTGAACAGTCTGCTTCGCGATTCGATAGACGACAACAAATTTATCACGGCGATCTACGGCATTCTGGATTCGACGAATAAGACATTTGTATTCTCAAATGCAGGTCACAACCCGCCGCTACTAATAAAGCCCGATGGTGAATATCGTTTTGTCGAATACGGCGATATGCCGCTGGGGATGTTTGACGACACGCATTATCACCAACATTTTATTCGCTTTGAAGAAGGGCAGATAATGGTGATTTACACCGACGGCATCACCGAGGCGGAAAGCCCTAGCGGCGAGCAGTATGGTAATGATCGATTTGCCAAGCGAGTTCTTGACGGTATCGATCTACCCGCACGAAAATTGATCGACCATATCCGAAAGGGTGTCGATGATTTTACCGAACGAAAATTCCTTGATGATGACGGGACGCTGTTTATCGTCAAAGCTCTATAAAACCAAGTCAAAAGTAAAAAGACAAAAGTAAAAAATCGGAAGCAGGTTTTGCTTTTTGACTTTTTACTTTTGCCTTTGAGTTCCGCTTGAGCGTTCCTCGTGTCGTCCGGGAAATTGTGAATTAGATCAATGTGCCGTACATGAACAATGCAGATTGTCGCCGCCGGGTACAACGGGCGTCGAATAATCGTCATAGTTTATCTTGTCGTTTTCGGTCGAAAACGCATAGATATCAAATCCGTAAGCATCAAGAAAATCCATTAAATTCTGTGATCTGTCGAGGTATAATGTCTCGCTGAAACCAAGTTCGGCGCGAATACCTAACAGCCGCTCAATTACCTCAAGCGGTGCAAAACATTGATTTGGATCTCTATAAGTTGCCATAAGGATCTGCCTTCGCAGGCACGTAACCGGAATTGTCCGGCATCTATTTAGATAACGAAACGGGTATAAAGGTTGTTCGAATATTTATTGAGTTTTTTGTGAAATAGGAATATGCTCTAGCAATATAGACTCTTCCCCAAGGAGAACATCATGATAAAAAATATCTTTAAGATGATCGCATTTACAGTCGTCGGGATGGTTTTAGCGTCTTTCGTGGTTGCCCAAAAGCAACCAAATCCTTCGCCATTAGCCGATAAATATATGATCTCGGCCAAGGCTGGAGGCGTAAATTATACTGAGGGCGAGACCACTCTCACTGGCCAAAACGGCCGCAACGGTATTTTGCTCGCTCGCGATGAGATCGAGGTTGGCGATCGGGTTTCGACTGGACCCAGCGGTAAAGTAGAGGTGCTGCTCAATCCGGGTTCTTATATGCGTATCGGAGCAAACTCAGAGTTTGAATTCAAGACGACATCGCTCGACGATCTTCATATACGGATCGATAGGGGAATCGCTCTATTTGAAGTTTTTGCAGCCAATGAGTTTCGCGTTACCATCGAAACGCCAAAAGGTGCAGTTGCTCTTATCGAAACGGGTGTTTATAAGGTTGATGTAAATTCCGATGGCGGAGCGACTATCTCAGTGTATGACGGAGCGGCACAGATCGGCGATGTTAACCTGACCATAATCAAGAGCGGACGAACTGCTGCGATAGCCCGCAACAATATTACGATCAGTAAATTTGACCGCGGTAATAAAGGCGAGCTTGGGGATTGGAGCAAAACGCGTTCGAAAGATCTTGCGAAGATGACCAATTCTTTGAAGAATCAAGACATGCGAAATTCGCTGCTGAGTTCGTTTAACAGCGGCAGTTGGAACATGTTCAACTCGTTTGGCCTGTGGATATATAACCCATACTCACGTTTTTACTGTTTTCTGCCTTTCGGACAGGGCTGGTATTCGCCCTATGGCTATGGATACGGCACGGATGTCTGGTGGTTTAATTTGCCGCCGCAGCCGAGATACACTGATCCAAACTCGGGCCCGCGTGGGCCGCGTAATCCGCCCATTATAGTTAATGACCCGACGACCAAGGATGGTGCGGGACGTCAGGGTGGTGTACGGCAATCTCCCGATGCGGAACCGGTATTCAAATCATTTGAGCGTTCGCGTGAACCGCGTCAGCCGGTTTACGATCCCGGTTCACAGAATGATACTTACAGACCGGGACGTCGAGAAATGCCTCCGATCACTGTCTCACCGCCGATCATAGCAACTCCACCGGCTAGCGAAACGACAAAAGGAACGCGGAAAGACAATTAACCATTATTAAAGAAATGCGGTGAAGCGGGAGAATTTAGGTTCTCCCGCTTTTTTATTTAAGGAAATGAAAAAATGTGGCGGCTTGCTGTTGCACCTCGGGTTTCGTAACGTATGGTTCCAATATTAGCAAGGCAGATTGAGTGCCGTTAAATAGAGTATGCAAAATGATGCAGGGCAGCAAATTGTTGGTTTTGACGCGGATAGACGTAAGCGTCAGGCTCAAAAGTGCCAGCAAAAATATCGTCGAATAGCTCGGCCAGTATTGGGGCACATGCACAAGAGCGAATAGAAATGTGGTCAACAAAAACGCGGCTGTCACACCAAGCGTGCGTTGAAACGCGGAATAAAGTACACCGCGATATATGACCTCTTCGACAAATGGAGCGGTAAATGTCGCGATAAACGCCATTATATATACGACAGACCGCGAGCTTTGCAGCATCCGGATCATATCATTTTCTTTCTCGGGGAAATATGTGTTGACTACGGCCGCAACGAAGAAGAA
>JBKJRA010000131.1:0-3800 GCA_046594975.1 Pyrinomonadaceae bacterium
TCGGTATCAGGCCGCCAACCGTGGCGCTGATCTTCCCTGTCCTCGCCATCTGTTCCCCAAAAAATGCGAGTAGGTAAAACCCTATCAAGATAACCAACGCCGCGACGATGCCAAAACCGCGTCCGCCTCGATTGAACCGTAAGATCATCACTGTTCCGAGTATGCAAAAAATGAACGGTGTGATCGAAAGCAGTATCCGGCGCTGCCAGATTATTTGAGCCTCAATTCGTTCTTTACCGTTGCTCGAATCAGCGAGTTCGGACAGCTGCGATAGCCCAAGTTCCTCAGGCATCATGCTTGATTGCCCAAGTTTATTGACTAGATCACCGCGTTTGGTTTTTATCGCTAGCCGAATCTCGTCAATGCTTTCCGAGACATATTTGCCCTGCCCGGGGGCGATCGGTAGCGTTGAAACCGATGCATTTTCGAGCACAAGTTCAGAAAGTTGTCCGTTAGTATCGATTCGGCCATTCTGTGACGTTATCAGACGCACCATTCCGGCTCCTACGTCTTCGCTGTAGATAAATATGTTTTTCCATCTACCCGTCTCTATTTCGCCGCCTTTTACATAAATAGTGTACCCCGCGACTTCGGAATTAAATACGCCGGGTTCAAGCGGAGATTCGAGCTTTTTAATAGCAGTCTGAAGCGCGACGCTACGCACTAAGGACGCTGCTAGCGGAACACCCTTTAGATTTACAACGAATGCGAAAACAGAAAGCAAAATGCCGAGCAACATTATCGGCACGGCAATTTGCAGGTTGCCGACTCCGGATGCCCTGATCGCGACCAACTCGCTGTCACCCTGCATTTTTGCAAGTCCGATTATCGTTCCGACGAGCATCGCCATTGGACATGTGAACGCGATGACGTTTGGAATGAGTGCAATGGTCAGCTGCCAGATGAGATTTGCCGGAATATTGACGCTAAAGAAAATATCCGAATAGCGGCTCGCCTGCTGAACGAAGAGGATCACGCTCAAAAGCAACCATGCAAAGGCAAAATACGGCACGATCGTCCGTATCAGATACTTTGAAATAAGCCAGCCTATGCGTGTCATGATCCCTTAATTATTGATCGCGAGCGACCTTTCAGGTGCGACCTCCCTGCCGATAGCACTAGATATCATCATTTTTAATACTATCGACATCGTTCTCAACCCGTCGTGTTTGTCGACCGTAAAGTCGGCAAAGTGTGTCGGTGAAAGTTTCCTTGCCGCTGCCGCAATAGAACGAATGATGCCGTCAAACTGCCGAGTTGTCGCCCGCCGGCACATCGAACATACAAGATGAAAATTCATTAGTACGCCTACCTCTTCAGTTTCATCAAATGTCCGTCCGCACTCATCGCAGCGTGTCCAATCGGGCATATAACCTGACAAACGCAGCAGCCATAATTCGCAGTAAACACCTGTCGCCAACAGCGACTCTGGATCTGCGGCGGCAGTCTCCACGCACGCATTTACCATACGATAAAGCGTTTCGTTGGGATCGTGTGGCGGCGATAAAGTGATAAGTAGATCACCCAGATATGAGAATTTTTGTAGAAAATCAGGGTTGCTGGCGGCAGCGAAATTAGATCGGACAATATCTATCTTTTGTATAGAGACAAGCTCAGACGAGTCTTTCTGAAAATATGTAGCTTGCACAACCGAAAACGGTTCCAAACCACTACCAAACTTGCTTTTCAGCCGCTTCGCTCCCTTTGCGACGCCGCGAACAACTCCTTGATCATGCGTCAGCAGCACGACTATCCTATCCGCTTCGGCCAGATTGTAGCTCTTGATGATAAGGCTTTCGGTTTCGATCAGCGGCATCGATCTACCAGGGAATAAAGTAAAGCAGCCATGCGAGAACGAGGCTCACTAAAACAAACTGGAAAAAGGTTTTAACACCATATAATATGCGTTCTTTATTGGTTCCGCTCGAAAACACCGCGAAAGCTATCGAGACGAAAAATGCGAATGCAACAAGGTATAGAAAATGGATCATTTTTTCCTCCCAAGTGCTATATCAACAGCGTCGATGGCTGCCAGATAGTTGATCAATCCTGCGACCTCTAGAAAACGTCCGCCGTATTCAAATGTTGCAAGAGCTGCAACCTGCGGCGAAGGCGTACCGGCCATCACAAAGCTGACCATAGCTCCGAGTCCATTGCCAAAACGTGCAAAAACATTGAGCAAATACAGCAATGCACCGTCTTTGAACGAAAAGCCCGGGTAATGTGCCCCGCCACTGACGATCGCGATGACAAACATCAGCCACACGACCGCCGCTATGAAAGCCCCGCGCACATAACGCCCCTGCAAAAGGTGTCCGGCCCCAGGCACGAACCACGAAATTACTCCAATTATTATCGGATTATCCATTGATTTTACTTTAACTATGCTCTCTAACCCTTTCTACACACACAGGTTGTAACTGTATTTAGACTTAAAGCGACACTTTATATTAAAACTAAGTTTCTAAAACAGTAACCTTATACGAAGTAAACCACAGGTTGTTCATCTACTATCTGCGTGCTTCCTACATTTCGCGACAAACAGCTCGAAAATCTCTCGTGATATATCGTCATGCCCTCTTGTTAGTTCCGGATGCCATTGGACACCAAGCATAAATCGATTTTTTCGAGTGTCCTGAATGCACTCGACAACGCGATCTTTTGCCCACGCAACAACCCTCAAATTCTTGCCGACCTTATTGATTGCCTGGTGATGCGACGAATTCACTCGAAGATCGCCCTTTGACGCTTTCACGGCATCAAGACCGCTCAGAATACTGCCATCCGCCACCTTTAGACCGTGCGAATTACGTGTTGCGGGTGAGCCCTGTTCGTGCTTGTTACTCCGTGGCAACTGTGATTCGATGTCCTGTATCAATGTCCCGCCGCGATAGACATTCAAAGCCTGCATTCCGTAACAGATTGCCAGCACGGGCAAATTAAGGCGTTCTGCCTCTGCGATTACAAGCCTGTCGGTCTCATCTTTTTCTGGAATCACGGTTCCAAGTTTATGATGTGGCTCTTCGCCATAGCAACGCGGATCAACGTCCGTATTGCTTCCCGGCAACAAAATTCCGTCAAGACCTGCTAAAGCTGCGGCGATATATTCCGCTTTAGGTATCAGCCCTAGATGCAGCGGCACGCCGCCGTAAGCCTCAACCGCTTCGCTGTAATCACGTCCGAGATAAAAGCGACTCGTCGGCATCTCAAGCCGCATTGTTATACCGATCAATGGACGTTTCACCATAAACCCTTTAATGTTCAAACATATAGACCATTTATGTCAATTTGAGCATTTGAAATTAAAACCTTATCATTGAGTTTTTATGCGGCAACAAGATAATAAAGCGAGAATTCGCTCGACGACCGTCCTGCTCGTAAAGCGTGACGGCCAGATCGCAATGGCAGGCGATGGCCAAGTGACGCTTGGGGAAACCGTCATCAAAGGCAATGCCCGCAAGGTCCGTCGTATTTCAAACGGTAATATTCTGGCGGGTTTTGCAGGTTCGACAGCCGATGCTTTCTCGCTGTTGACGCGGTTTGAGACAAAGCTTGAACAATTTCAGGGACAGCTTGAGCGAGCGGCAATCGAACTAAGCAAAGATTGGCGGACAGATAAATACTTGCGAAATCTCGAAGCACTGCTAATCGTAGCCGACAAGACGGACGCATTTCTCATATCCGGCAAAGGCGATGTGATCTCCTCTGATGACGGCCTGCTATCAGTAGGTTCGGGCAGTATGTATGCCCTCGCGGCGGCACGGGCTTTGATGAAACACACTACTTTAACAGCGCTCGAG
>JBKJRA010000218.1:0-4645 GCA_046594975.1 Pyrinomonadaceae bacterium
TAGAGATCGTCGCTCAAAAAGAATTTAGCGTCGAGGTCGAGTCTGACGACAACCTTCAACCTCTGATCACCACCACCGTCGAAGACGGCACGCTCCGCATCGAAACCGAGCGTCGCGTCTCGCCGTCAGGCCCGATCCGCATTCGTATCTCGGCCCCTGATATCAACAATATGGAAGTTTCCGGTGCGGCAAACGTCACGGTAAGCGGTCTGAAGAATTCGAACCTCAAGGTTGAAACAAGTGGTGCTTCGAAAGTTGCTGTCTCCGGCGAGTCATCAGAACTTAGGTTTGAAATGAGCGGTGCATCAAAAATAGATGCTGAAAACCTAAAAGCTCAGAACGCCATCGTGGAAGCAAGCGGTGCGAGCAAAGCGACTGTCAATGTCACCGGCGAACTGACCTCAGACCTTTCAGGAGCAAGCAAAGTTATCTATTCGGGAACGCCCGCAAACGTCGTGACCAAAAAATCCGGCGGGAGCAGCGTTTCGCAAAAGCGGTAGTTTTTAAGTTTCGACGGCCTTGGTCGTCACTCCCATCAAGCAACCGTCTTTGTCGATTCCCACCGCAAAGATGTCCACCTGGATGTTCCCGATCCTAAACACCTTCCTTTCGCGAAGAGATCCTTCGAGCAGCACTTGCAGCTCGGCGTATCTCTTCGCGTTTCGCTTTTCTGCGTCGCCATACCAGTCTCTTTCGGTGGTCAGCTTTGCGAAAAATCCGTCAAAGGTTATTTCCTCTACCGCCGCATCGCTCGGCGAACCGGTCTGTTGTATGATCGTTTCTCTGGTCACAACATCGGTCGCGGTCCCTGAAAAAGTGGTCACCGGGGCGTCCGCTTCACTGATGTAAATGAGGCCTTCGCTGGCTGCTGTGATCTCGGTAGTGAGGTTGTCAGAATTATTATTATTATTTTGAAAAAAATCTTGCATTTTTTTGTCGTTTTTTGATGAATTTTTTGGTCCGAATTGGTCGTTTTTCTTAGTCTAACACATTCGAAAATTGAGGCGAATTGTTGTCAGAAAAGGAGGTTAAATTGATGTTAAACGCTCTCAAAAAAAGCTGTGGATATCCCTTTGCGTGAGTAGGTTTTTCGTGTTAGTCTGTTATCCGTTTCCAAGAAATGGGCCTCTGTAACCTGTTGATAGTAAACGGCTTAATGCGTTACTTTAGGTTTTATGCGTTTCCACAGACACGCTGTGGAAAAGGCTGTGTATAATCGTCCGCCACCCTTGTTTTTTTCGGACGGAAAGCACCAAAACCAAACGACTTATCCCGTCAACCCGACAGTGGCCTCGCCGCCCTTAGAAACGAAAAATTTTGGCACACAAGAGCTCATAAGGCCTATTGCCTTTAAGCACGATTTCGGACGACTATTTTGAAACAAATTTCGCAAAAAACAACCGCCTGGGACGACGCACTTAGCCACGTCAAGACACGTCTTAACGAAGACGTTTTTAACACCTGGTTCAGCCCTATCAAATTCGAAGGCGTCAATGAAAATAACGAAACTTTGGGGCTGTCTGCCGGGCAGGTGACCAAAGATTGGGTTTGTCTCTATTACGCCGAGCTGCTCGAGCAGACGCTCACCGAGATCGGGCTTTCTAATTACAAGATCGCGTGGCAGATCGACGAAGACGCTCCGTCCGAGCCGACATTCGAAGAGGAAGCCGCGAGCGCCGATCTGTTCTTTTTGACAAAAAACGGCCCCGCGTCCAACCCGAGCAATACTCCGCGTGCCAGCTTTATCGACATCGAGCCTGCCGAAGACACGCTCAACCCGAAATATACATTTGAGAAATTTGTAGTCGGTTCGTGCAACCAGTTTGCACACGCCGCGGCAAAGGCAACTAGCGAAACTCCGGGCACAACCTACAATCCGCTCTTTATATATGGCGGCGTCGGTCTGGGTAAAACGCACTTGATGCATGCCATCGGCCACACGATCAAGGCCCGCAGCCCGCACATGCGTGTCGCGTATATCACCAGCGAGCGTTTTATGAACGAGCTGATCAATGCGATCCGCTTTAATAAGACGCCTGCTTTTCGTGACAAATACCGCTCGATCGATGTGCTGCTGATGGACGACGTTCAGTTCATGGCCGGCAAAGAGCGTACGCAAGAAGAGTTTTTTCATACGTTCAACGCCCTGCACAACAGCCAAAAGCAGATCATAGTGACATCCGACTGCCCGCCGCGTGAGATACCGACATTAGAGGAACGGCTGCACTCGCGTTTCGAGTGGGGATTGATCGCCGATCTCGAGCCGCCCGATCTCGAGACCAAAGTCGCGATCCTCAAACGCAAAGCCGATATGGACGGCATAGATCTGGCCGATGACGTCGCTATCTACATGGCCGGCAAGGTCAAGAGTAACGTCCGCGAGCTTGAGGGTTCGCTTGTGCGGCTGGTCGCGATCTCGTCGATGAAAGGAATTCCAATTTCCAAAGCTTTGGCACAGGAATCGATGAAAAATATCCTCGACAGTGCCCGGCCCGCTGGCCTGACGATGGACCGCATCGCCCGTGCCGTCGCAGCGCACTACAATCTGACGGTCGAGGAGATGAAGGCAAAGAGCAACTCGCGTGCTATCGCGATGCCGCGTCAGGTGGCGATGTATCTGTGTAAACAATTGACCCGTCATAGCTTTCCTGAGGTCGGCCGCGAGTTCGGCGGTAAGCATCACACGACCGTAATGCACTCGGTCGATAAGATCGAGACGCTCAGAAAAGATGATCGCAATTTCCACAGGGAGATGGACGAGCTAATTGATAGTATTTGCAACTAATTAAAAGGTTTTTAACGCGGAATGGTATGAAAATTTTTCCACATATAATTTAGATCTATTATCCGAGTAAGTTGTTTGTTTGTGGTTATTTGAATAAGTTTTATCCACATTTCCGCAAGACGCCTCTAATAGTGGTTGTGGGTATCGGTGGAAAAACGGAGTGGTTTAGGGTTACCCACAGGGAATAGTGATTTTCCACAAGTTTTCCACAGGCACATGTGGAACGAAAATTGCCCGTTAATAAAGGGGTTAGGCCGCTTTTGCACATATTCACAGGCCCTATTACTACTACTAGTTCTTAATATGATTTAGTTCTTAGTTAGTATTAGAAAAAGGCGGTGCGGATCAGAGCGGCAGCGACCGGATAATTTATTATTGTATAACAACTGATGTGATGTATTATAGAAGAAACAAAAAGAAAAATTCTTATTCGTGACATTAGTGTAAATTCGTGGCTAAGTTTTCTTAAGGAGTTAATTATGGAATTCAAGATCAAGCAGAGCGTTTTAAAAGAAGAGTTGGGATTTATCCAGGGCGTAGTCGAGCGCAAGACGACTATTCCGGTGCTGTCAAACATCCTGATCGAATCGATCGGCGAAAACGAGATCCGCATCGTCGGCACCGACCTCGATGTGACGATCCGCTGCGATGCTGAGGCCGAGATCATCACGCCGGGCTCGATCTGCATCCAGGCCCGCAAACTCTTTGACATTGCCCGTGCCTTAGATCCGGGCGACGCTCATTTCAAAAAAGAAGAAAACGAATGGGTGACGATGAAATGCGGCCGGGCCAATTTCCGTCTCGCCGGTGTCAGCCGCGACCAGTTTCCTGAAATTCCTACGTTCAAAAGCACGCCGATGCGGCTCCCGGCAGACGTATTCAGCTATTTCATCCGCAACACGGCATTTGCGATCACTAACGAGCAATCGCGTTTTACGCTATCGGGTGCAAAATTTATCATCTCCGACGGCACTGCCAAGATGGTCACGACCGACGGCCACCGCCTCGCGTATGTCGAGCGAGCCATCGACGACAAAGAGGGCGTGATGGACACGCTCATCCCGAAAAAGGCACTGCTCGAGCTGGTCAAGATATCACGCGGCGATGGCGACGTGTCGTTTGGCGAGGACCCAAACCACATCTATTTCGAGACCGAGGGACGTTTGCTCATCACGCGAAAATTGAGCGGCAATTTTCCAAACTACGAGATGGTCATACCGAAAAACAGCGACCACACCGCCATCTTTGATCTCGAAGAAATGCGTAATGCCGTCCGCCGTATGTCGCTGATCGCCGACGAACGCAATCGCTCGATCCGCCTCACGGTCCGCGAGGGCGAGATCGAGGTCATCGCCCAGTCCACCGAAGAGGGCGACGGCAGCGAGGTCGTCCAGGCCGAATACAGCGGCGAAGAGATCCAGCTCGGCTTTAACTGGCAATACCTGATCGAATTTCTAAACAACGTCGAAGCCGTCGCAGCGGGAGGCGAGTCGGCAGCCTCAGACGCAGTCGCAGGAGAATCCTCTACTGCCGCTGCTACTGCTCCTGCCAAAGTGGCTAGGACCCGCAGCGCTTTCGATTTCAAAGACTCAAACGCCGGAACCCAAATGTCCATCGCCGGCGAAACCACCTACGACTACAAATACATCGTCATGCCGCTGCGGATATGAGGTTAATTCTTGGAAGATTTGTATAGCCTAACAGCGGTACAACCCTTCTAGGTTACAAAGATTCGGAATTAACATCCGTTTCTTGATCTAGCTCTTTGACAGTAGGATAGACATCCTTCGACAGGTTTAGTAATGAAACAAGCTTTTCAATAGCTTCTTGTGTTACTGTGCCGCTAAATCGAATTCTTAC